>SCST01000274.1 GCA_004299465.1 Methylovulum sp.
ACCGGCTTTCAGGTTTTTTCGGCACGCACCGCGCGGACGGCATCATTCATGTTGAATTTTTAGATGCCGACGGCATTAAGCTAGGCCACGAAACTTTCCGCATACCCCATTCGGATAACTATCCCGGCGGCAACCTGCCGGAAAATTATCACTATCTGCACTGGGATGTGCATCCGCTTCCAGGCGCTACAGGAGCCAAACTGCAAATCGACCTGGGAGCGCATACAGGGGATGGCTCGCCGGACAGCTTCCTGTTTGTCGCGCACCTGTTTTTCGGTGTCGGAGGCCCGACTCATCCATCGCGCTGGGCACCGTTTTCAGCAGGCGCCCACGAACTCAGCATTTACGGCCAAAGCCGCGCTTGGCTGGCATTTGGCATGGCCTTACTGCCGCAAACCAACGACAGGCAAAAAATCGCCATCACTATCGGCAACAAAAAGTACACCTTTATGCCGGAAAATGCCGCCGTCCCTGAATACCTCAACGCTGTGGCACCAACCAGCGCCCAGAAGATGGATATATTATTCGACCCCCAGTTTTATGCCCAGTCAGGCCACAATACGCTGAACCTCTACGGAAGCGATGAGCTGCTGAAACACTACCAGAGCACAGGCTGGCGTCTTAACCGCTCGCCGTCACCCTATTTTGACGTTGCCTGGTATCGTATCAACAACCCGGACGTTCAGGGCCAGGATATTGAGCCTTTACAGCATTTTGTCGATACCGGCAGCGCGGCCCATAGCTCCCCGCATCCACTGTTCGATGCGCAATGGTATTATCAAACCTATCTGGCGGAAAACCAGCCAACGGCGCAGGCGCTTTTTCACTATCTCTCCGACGGCTGGCGGCTCGGCTACCATCCCCATCCATTATTCTGGACGCATTGGTACGAAAAAAAATACCTCGGCAAAAACGCCGGAAAAATAGATCCTTTTTATCACTTTATCACTGAAGGCTGGCGTAATAACTTCAATCCCAATCCCTTGTTTGATACCCAATATTACCTGAAGGAATACGCGGCAAAGAGCCGCATCGAACCTGACCCGCTCTCGCATTATATCCATGTGGGTTGGCGCGAAAACTTCCAGCCGCATATCCTTTTTGACCCGAATTACTATGCGATGCAGACGGGTTTTAACGTTCAATCCGCCAAGCATTCGCCGCTGGAAGATTTTTTAGCCAGTGCTGACGCCGTAAGCCCGCATCCTTTGTTTGACGCTGATTTTTACCGGGAACAGGCAAGCGAAAAACTTGAGCATCATCCGTTAATCGACTATCTCGAGCGTGGACGGCACGGTAACATCGACCCCAACCCGATGTTTTCCAAGTCGTATTACTATAAACATGCACAAGACGGCGCCAAAGAGCCAGTCGATGCGTTAATTCACTACATTGAAAGCGGCTGGAAAAAAAACCATGCTGTGCACCCGCTGTTCAATGCCCAATACTATCTCGAACAAAATCCAAAGGCGCAAGGCTGCATTCCCCTGCAACATTATCTTGTACACGGCTGGCATAACGGCTACAGCTGCCGCCCCGCCGACGAACCCCGCGATCATGTCCCCAAAATACTGCCGGGGACCAGGACCACGCTGCGCATCCCTGACGACAGGTTATTAGCGCCGTTGACCGGCAGCCTTAAAGCCGGCCGTATCGGCGTTTTTGCGCATATCTTCTATCCCGACCTGACCGCTGAAATGATTACGGCGACCAACAATATTCCCGGCGATTGCACCTTATTCATCAGCACGGACACGCTGGTTAAAGTCCGTGAAATAAGCGATGCCTGTCAGAATAGGTCAAAGCATCCGTTCGAAATTCGCATAACGCCGAACCGTGGCCGTGACATTGCGACGATGATTTGCGGATTCCGCGACCGTTTCCGGGACGTCGATTACGGCGTCCATATCCACTCCAAGCGCTCCAGCCATTTTGACTCGGCATTTGCCGACGCCTGGCGGCAACACTCCATCGAAGGCAATCTCGGCAGCGAAGCGCTGGTCAGCAATATCCTGAATATATTGTCAGACGATCGCATAGGCGCATACGCGCCGGAGCATTACGAACCGATCCGCCAACTGATCCAGTGGACAGGCAATTTTGCAACCGTCAAAAAACTGCTGGAACTGTGCGGCGAAGATATTTCCAAAGAGCATAGCCTGGACTTTCCTTCCGGCTCGATGTTCTGGTTTAAGACCAAAGCGCTCAAGCCCTTGCTGGAGCTCAACTTACGCCCCTATCATTTCGAAGCGGAAAAAGGGCAAACCGATAATACCCTGGCCCATGCCATTGAACGCAGCTTTTTCTACTGCGTCGAAATAGCCGGCTATGCCTGGGTGATCGGGCAAAAAGTCAGTGGCACGGCAGCCGAACAGGCAGTCGCCGACCTAGCATCGGTCAAGGGTTACGCCGATAATTTCGCCAACCGCTTATTCCCTACCAACCGCGAGTTAGGCGGGTTACGCCGCTATTTCGGCCAATGCACACGCTTTCTGGTGCGCCCCAGCCTGATTCAAAAACCCAGGCTGAACCTGTTGGTGCCGACGCTGAATATCGGCCAGGGACACATCGATACGGCAACGGCTCTTGAATTGTTTGCCGCCATCAGGCGCAGCTTGGGCACTGACGTCGATGCCCGTATTATCACGACCGATGTATCGCCGGAACTGCTGTTTAACCCACCGACAGGCTACCAGGCCACTTCGCCGGTAGACAAAGACCAGCAGGGCATCGATACCGTCAGCGATGCGGCGCAACGCTTCCGCTACCCGTTCTTCGTGCGCGACACCGATATATTCGTAGCGACGGCCTGGTGGACGGCATTAAATACGCTCGACATTATCAAACAACAGGATCGCTTGTTCGGTGCGCGCCAACGTTCTTTTGTCTATTTTATCCAGGATATTGAATTCAGTTTTTATCCCTGGTCCAGCCAATCGGCGCTGGCCGAGCAAACCTATCGTCATCCCGGTAAAACCATAGCGGTATTCAATACCGACATGGTTTCCGGCTATTTCAAGCGCAACGGTTATTTCAACAACGGCCACGTCGTCTATCCGCTGATGAATCCTGCCGTCAAAAAGGAAATCGCCTACGGCACGCCGAAAGAAAAAATCGTTTTGCTCTATACCAGGCCCCATATTGAAAGGCATGGCCTACCGTTTCTTGATGTGCTCGTCCAGGCCGTTATTGATGCCGACCCTGGCTTTTGGTCTGAGTGGCGGTTTTTAGCTATCGGTGACCATATCACCGATACGACATTCAAAACCTGCCCATCCGTCGAAATATTGGGAACGCTTCCGCCGCAACATTATGCCGAACTGGCATCGAGGGCGGCGCTGGCCATTTCATTGATGATTTCACCGCAACCCGGACAAGCGCCGCTGGAAATGGCTGAAGCCGGCGTGCTGGTATTGACGAACGGCTATGCCGGCAAGGATCTTTCCCTGATGCATGACAATATAACGAGCTTCGAGCTATTCGACATCGATAGCGTTGCCGGGCAGTTCAGGCTGATGGCGGAAGAATGGTCTCAACAACCGGATAGAGGCTGGCAGGGGAAAGCTAAAGCCGATTGGTTTTATGGCGAGACGGCCAATTTTGACGAAATCGGCACAGCTGTTGCTAAAGAAATAGCTGAAAAGCTATTACTGGGAAGCCATTAATGATCTAAAAGGCAAGCTGAAATTTCCCTTGGAAACGCAGGCGTCTCGTCCACGATAAAAGCGCTCAGGATGAGCGCATTTCAGGGGAAATAGTGGTTCTCGATAGCAAACTCAGCGGCTGCACATTTAGTAACTATTCAGCCCCTTGCTGTAGGGCGTGCTGCGCGCGCCATCAACGGACTGGCGCGTTTTACCCACGCGCAGGAGAAGGCGCGCGCGGCACGCCCTACGCGTCAGGCAATGCGCTGAACAGTTACCACATTTACAAATCATCAACGATGACTCGGCATGACGCAGCATAAAGGCCGGTATCCACACAACGGGCTTTATACCGTCATTGCTAGCTCAGGCCATCTCCGCATGAAGCTTGATGCCCAATGCCCGTGTCACCTTAAGGATAGTGGCAAACTCTGGGTTACCGTCGGCGGACAGCGCTTTACTCAAGCCTTCTATGGAAATTCCCGTATCTTTCGCCAGTTGCGCCATACCGCGAGCGCGGGCAATATCACCCAAAGCAGCACGAATTAAACAGCCATCCCCGGTGTCTTCTTCGATACAGGCATCAAAATATAAGGCAATATCTGCATCAGTTTTCAGGTAATCCGCCGTATCGTAACGGGAATATTGCTCGGTCATTGTGTACTCCAGTCGTCTTTAGCTAACACAAGTGCTCGTTCGATGTCGGCGTTTTGTGTGCGTTTATCGCCTCCTGCCAACAGCACGATCATAACAGGGCCGCGTTTAATGAAATATACCCGATAGCCTGGTCCATAGTCGATGCGCAGCTCACTAATGCCTTCACGCACAATTTTGGCATCGCCCATATTGCCAAGCGAGACACGGCGAATCCTCGCTTCTATACGAGCTCTTGCTTGCGGGTCTTTAAGCCCAGACAGCCAATTTTTAAAGGTTTCGCTTTGGATAATCTCAATCATGATTGAAATGTAACCTAAATGACGACAGATCAATTTCACTTACAGCTTGACACATCAAAGTCAGGCCGTCACATTGAACTTTTCGTGCCGGATATGTTGCGAATACGTTCGGCACTTCATCCATAAAGCTCACGACTGTCGTCCATATCGCCGGTCTCTCTATACAGTAACGGTTTGCCCTCATTAAGCCTTGCCGCAGACAGCACACGGCAAACGGCAA
>SCST01000275.1 GCA_004299465.1 Methylovulum sp.
GTCCGCTTGCGTGCCCAGGCCGATTTTTTCCGCCGTCCAGTCGACCAGTTTCTGTTCGATCAAGGTGCCGCCCGCGCTTTGATCCCAGGTATCCACCGAGGAATTAATCGACGTCAGCAACAATTCGGCCAAAATCGCGGGTATCGCGATCGGGCAGTTCAGATGCGCGACATAATGCGGATGATGAAAATAAACCGCATGATTAAGATAGAGTTCCTCGATTTCCGCCAAGGCATCGGCAAGCCGGTCGTGCGCCTGGTCCAAATCAATCGCGTTAAATTGGGCCGCCAATTCCTGAGGCAAGATGCCGCTGAACGGCTTGCCGGCGGCTGACAGGCTTTTTTGGATCAGCGCGATGCCTTGCAGCAGGCTGTCCTGGTAGTGGTTTAGGTTTTTATCGTTGAAAATAAAGTAATGGTTGGAAGATGGCTCCCGGTGTTTTTCCGCGGGAGATTTAACGGCTTTCAGTGTGAAAGTTTCTCTGTTCATGGATTTATCCTTTAGTAGGGTACGCATTTATGCCCCAGAGGGTACCGCGTACCTTTCTCAAACGTTCAATTAGTACCATCAGCTGGTGTCAGTAACGCCGGAAGCCCCGAAAAAGGTACGCAATGCGTACCCTACGGCTCGTATCAAAAACTGTACTTGATAGACCCCGTCACGACGCGCCTGGCCCCGTAAGTCGCGAAATCGCCGCCGCCGGTGAAGGCTGTCGCAACATAGTCCTTGTCGAACATATTCTGCATGTTGACGGTAAACTGGAAGTGCCGCCAATCGTAATGAACCGCGGCATCGAACAACACGTAATCCGGCACTTTGATCGTATTCCGGGCGTAATAAGTGTTGCCGTATGACTCACCGATATAGCGCGCGCCGCCGCCTATGCCCCAGCCTTTAGCCACACCGGACGGCACCGTGTAATCGGCCCACAGCGTAGCTTTATGTTCGGGCGCGTATTCCAGCGGCTCGCCCACTTCGTCGGCGAATGAGCTCTTCGTCACTTCGGCGTCCAGGTAGCTATAACCGGCCGTCAGGTTCAAGCCGTTATCGAAACCGGCGACGCCTTCCAGCTCAACGCCGCGCGAATGGGCCTCGCCTTTTTGCACATTGACGAAAGTATTGGAATCCAGCGTCAGGTAGTTTTGCCGCGTAAGGTCGAAATACGCCAGCGTGATAAAGCTGTTTTGATGTTTCGGCTGGAATTTGACGCCGAACTCATATTGCTCGCCGGTCTCGGGCTTAAAGGCGCTGCCGGTGCTGCTGTCGCGGCCCAAGGCGGGCAGAAAGGATTGCGCATAGCTAAAATAAGGCGCGAGACCGTTGTCCGCCAAATACGTCAGGCCCGCGCGGCCCGTGGTCTCGCTGTCGCTCTGCGTGGTGCCGGTACCGGTGATCCGGCTGTCGGTTTCGCTGTCCGCGATGTCGTAACGTCCGCCCAATGACAGCCGCCAGTGCTCGCTCAGCTTGACCTGGTCTTGCAGGTAAAGCCCGGTCTGGTCCTGGGTCAGCACATCGTTTTGATAAGGGGAAGCCGCGGGAACGCTTGCACCATAGACCGGGTTGAAAATATCCAGATCCGGCGCAACGCCGAACGGCAGCACATACGTCGCGTCGGTATGCTGAAAATCGAGACCCGCGAGCAAAGTATGCGCGATTGCCCCGGTCAGGAATTTAAACTGGGCCTGGTTATCGAGATTAAAGCCCTGCACCTTGCCGTCGATTTCATAATAA
>SCST01000874.1 GCA_004299465.1 Methylovulum sp.
CGTTGCATATTGCAGATGAGCTCTTTAAAGCAGAAGCGGAGAGGGAACGGTCCGAGGGATTGGTAGCGATGAAGCTGGGTACACTATCAGGGCTGTTGGGAACCGCCCTCGAAGAGGGAGTAAGCGGTCCCAAGGGCGGTGATCAGGAGTCCGAGGCTAGTGGAGCATAGGAGGAGAAAGATGGCTGCGGTGCAGCGTAGTGCGCCGCATGAAGTCAGCGAGACCCCCTGCCGTGTTCGTGATGAGGGCACGTGTTTTGAACCAACAGTGAAAATGAGGGGCCCTCTTCGTAGCGTGGTGTGCATAGCCCCACCTTGTGTGGGGAGAGCCTGAAGCGCTACCCGGGCAACCACCTAGTTATCCAGGTTCAAACCTCATCCCTCAAACGGCACAAAGGTGGGGGGTTCTTTCCTTTCCACCTCTGGTGTCACCGCCTGTTGCTAGAGCCGGTTACCCTCTGCATCCTTCCTGCCTCGGTCCGAAGGCCCTCTTCGTATTTCCCTCTTGGTGATCCTCTTATCTTTCTGGCCATGCATGGAGTGGCGTTGGCATAGGTAGTTCGGAAGGAGGTGGACCTCCGTTGGCGATTGGAATTGATCAGCTAGTGATCGCGTTGATCGTGGCGGTCGTAGGCGTAGTCGTTGGGTATTTGCTCAGAAAACAGGTGGTCGAAAGTAAAGTGGCCGAGGCAGAGACCCTGGCCGGGCGCATCCTGCACGAGGCGGAGAAAGGGGCAGAAACCAAACGTCGGGAGGCTGAACTTGAGGCCAAGGAACTTGCCCTTCAGGCGAAGGCAGATCTGGAGCGAGAGACCAAGAGTCGTCGCCAGGAGCTCGAAAACGCGCAGCGCCTCCTGGGTCAGAAGGAAGAGACCATCGAGCGAAGGCTAGAGCAGTTGGAGCGACGCGACCGCGAACTGAATTCACTGGCAAGCGATCTTGGCAACAGGGAGCAGGCTGCCGCCGACAAGGAGACACAGTGCGCCCAGTTGATGGAGGATGCGAAGCGACAACTGGAGCGCACCTCCGGCCTCACGGCCGAAGAGGCCAGGAAGATCCTATTCCAGAATCTGGAGCAGGAGGCCAGGATCGAGTCGATGGCCTTGTTCAAACGGCTTGAGGACGAGACGAGAGCGACGGCAGAGGCGAAGGCCAAAGAGATTCTAGCCGTTGCCGTTGATAAGTGTTCTCAGGAGTTCGTGATGGAGTCAACGGTTTCTGTGGTGGATTTACCGAGCGAAGAGATGAAAGGGCGGATCATTGGTCGGGAGGGACGCAACATCCGAGCCTTCGAGCGAGCAACGGGGATTGATGTGATCGTGGACGACACCCCCGAAGCG
>SCST01000875.1 GCA_004299465.1 Methylovulum sp.
CCACCAGGGGTTCCACGACCATTACCTCGAGGAGGTCCAGCCGGACCTCTCCCTCAAGGTGATCGCGCGGGTGCCGAAGGAGAAGCTGATGTACGACGCGCCGGTCGACCTGCGGTCGAAGGTTTGATCGCAAGCCGTCCGGCCCCCCCCGGGGGGCGAAGAACCGGAGGGGACGCGTAAACGGTGGCGTCGAACCTGGCGGTGGCGGTTTTGAACGGGATCGTCTGGGGGCTGATCATGGCGCTGATCGCCCTCGGGCTGAACCTGATCTTCGGTCTCCTCCACATCATCAACATGGCCCACGGGGCCCTCTACATGCTCGGGGCGGTCTTCTCGTGGTACGTCATCGAGCTGACCGGGAACTACTGGCTGGCGCTTTTCGTCGCCCCGCTGGCGGTCGGGCTGGTCGGGCTCGCCCTCGAGCGGGGGCTTCTCCGGACGATCGAGGACCAGCCGCTGGTCACCATCATCTGCACGTTCGGCATCATGCTCGTGCTCCAGCAGCTCGTGCTCACGTACTTCGGGGGGACCGCCCGGCGGATCGCGCTTCCGATCCCCGGGCGTATCCCCCTGTTCGACCTGCAGTACCCCGTGATGCGGATCGTGATCGCGGCGATCTCGGCCGCCGTGATGGGGGGGCTATGGTTCTTCCTCAACCGGACCCGGTACGGCCTCTGGATGCGGGCGGTGGTGCAGGACCGGGAGATGGCGGTCGCGCTGGGGATCCCGGTCCACAAGGTCTACATGTGGACGTTCGTTCTCGGGTCGGTCCTGGCGGCGTTCTCCGGCGTGCTGGCGGCGCCGATCGTTTCGGTGGATTTCATGATGGGGAGGGAGATCCTCATCATGGCGTTCATCATCGTGATCGTCGGCGGGATGGGGAACCTGTGGGGGTCGGTGGTCACCGCGGTGCTCATCTCCCTCATCCACGGGGTGGGGTCGATCTTCGTGGTCCCCTCGACCGCCACGGTATTCTCCCTCGGCTTCATGATCCTGGTCCTGCTCGTCCGGCCGCAGGGACTGTTCGGGGAGTAGCGCGGGCCGATGCTCCTCGACCGGTGGAAAGGGGGCGCGTTCCCCCTCGCGTTCGGGCTGGTCGCCGCGGCCCTGGCCGCCGTCCCGTTCTTCGCGGACCTCTTCTACCAGACGTTCCTCACCGAGATCCTGGTGTGGGCCCTGTTCGCCATCTCCTTCGACCTCATCTTCGGGTACACGGGGCTCCTGAGCTTCGGGCAGGCGCTCTTTTTCGGCCTGGGAGGCTACGCGGTGG
>SCST01000276.1 GCA_004299465.1 Methylovulum sp.
GCCTGGCCTCTTCCAAAGAATGCTGGCGGGTTTTGGCTTCTTTGCCTTTATGGCGTTCGCGGACTTCGGCGTATTCGCGGCGTATGCCTTGCACAAAGTCATTTTTCAAGTCGCCGCTCAGCAGATTGCTCGCCACGCCGACGCCGCGCGAAGCATCGGTGACATAAACCGTTGCGCCCTGGTAATGCGGCTCGATTTTTACCGCGGTATGGGCGCGCGAGGTCGTGGCCCCCCCTATCATCAGCGGGATGGTAAAGCCTTGGCGCTGCATTTCTTTCGCGACATGCACCATTTCATCCAGCGACGGCGTAATCAGCCCGCTTAAACCGATAATATCGACGTTTTCAAGGCGCGCGGTTTGCAGGATTTTTTCGGCGGGCACCATCACGCCCAGGTCGATGACGTCGTAGTTATTGCATTGCAGCACGACGCCGACGATATTTTTACCGATGTCATGCACATCGCCTTTAACAGTCGCCATCAATATCTTGCCGTTGGTTTGCCGGTCGCCGGCAGCTTTATCGGCGTCCATAAACGGCATCAGGTAAGCGACGGCTTTTTTCATCACGCGCGCGGACTTGACTACTTGCGGCAAAAACATTTTACCGGCGCCGAACAGGTCACCGACCACGTTCATGCCGTCCATCAGCGCGCCTTCGATGACATGCAGCGGGCGTTCGGCTTCCTGCCGCGCGGCTTCGGTGTCTTCATCGATATAATCGGTGATGCCTTTGACCAGCGCATGCTCCAGCCGCTTGTTGACCGGCCAGCTGCGCCATTCCAAGTTTTCCTGTTTAACCTCGCTACTGCTGCCGTCGCCCTTATATTTTTCGGCCAGTTCCAGCAGTTTCTCGGTACCGCTGCCGTCATGGCGGTTGAGGATCACGTCCTCGACGGCATCGCGCAAATCTAAAGGAATGTCTTCGTAAATCGCCAATTGCCCGGCATTAACGATACCCATCGACATCCCGGCTTGTATCGCGTGGTATAAAAAGACCGCATGTATCGCTTCGCGCACCGGGTTATTACCGCGAAACGAAAACGACACATTGGACACGCCGCCGGATATTAACGCATACGGCAAGGTTTGTTTGATTTCGCGGGTCGCTTCAATAAAATCGACGCCGTAATTATTGTGCTCATCGATGCCGGTGGCGACCGCGAAGATATTGGGATCAAAAATAATATCCTCGGGCGGAAAGTTAAGCTGATCGACCAGAATATGATAGGCGCGCCGGCAGATTTCGACTTTGCGGTTCTTGGTATCGGCCTGCCCCTCTTCATCGAAGGCCATCACGATGACAGCGGCACCGTATCGGCGTACCAGTTTGGCGTGTTCGATAAACAAGGCCTCGCCTTCTTTCAGCGAAATAGAATTGACGATGCCCTTGCCCTGGATGCATTTAAGCCCGGCTTCGAGAATTTCCCATTTCGAGGAATCCAGCATGATCGGTATCTTGGCGATGTCCGGTTCAGAAGCGATCAGCATCAAAAAACGCACCATCGCATCCTTGGATTCCAGCATGCCTTCGTCCATGTTGATGTCGATAAGCTGTGCGCCGTTTTCAACCTGCTGTCTGGCGACATCCAGGGCGGCTTCGTAATTGCCTTCAATAACCAGGCGCTTGAAAGCCGCCGAACCGGTCACGTTAGTGCGCTCGCCGACGTTGACGAACAGCGTATCCTTACCGATGCTCATCGGTTCAAGCCCCGACAAGCGGCACTGCTTTTCCAGCGCCGGGATTTTTCTCGGTGGGTATTTTTGTACCGCTTCGACTATTGCTTTGATATGCGCGGGCGTTGTGCCGCAGCAACCACCGATAATATTCAGGTAGCCGCTGGCCGCCCAGTCTTCGAGTTCTTTCGCCATCGCTTCCGGTGACTCATCGTATTCACCGAATTCATTAGGCAAACCGGCATTCGGGTGAGCGGACACGTAGGTGTCGGCAATGGTCGATAACTCATCGATATGTTGGCGTAATTCCTTTGCCCCCAACGCACAATTGAAACCAAAAGCAATCGGCTCCGCATGCCTGAGTGAATGCCAGAACGCGGCAACGGTTTGCCCTGACAGGGTCCGGCCCGACGCGTCGGTTATCGTGCCGGAAATCATGATCGGTTTTTTGCAGCCGCTTGTTTCAAAAAATTGCTCGACGGCAAAGACAGCCGCTTTGGCATTCAGCGTGTCAAATACCGTTTCAATCAGGATAATATCCGCTCCGCCATCCACCAGTCCTTTGGTCGCCTCGGTATAAGCACTAACCAACTCATCAAAGGAAATATTGCGGAATCCCGGATCATTGACATCCGGCGACATCGATGCGGTACGGTTGGTGGGGCCCAACACGCCGGCGACAAAACGCGGTTTTTCGGGCTCTTTTTCGCTGAATTCGTCGGCAACCTGGCGTGCTAAACGCGCCGACTCCAGGTTGATTTCGTAAACCAGCGCCTCCATGCGGTAATCCGCCATTGCTATCGTCGTGGCGTTAAATGTATTGGTTTCGACAATATCCGAACCCGCTTCATAATAAGCCCTGTGAATTGACTTGATAATATCGGGTTGCGTTAAAGACAACAGATCATTATTGCCTTTAAGGTCGACTTCCCATGCCGCAAAACGCTCGCCCCGGTAATCTTTTTCGTCCAATTTGTAGCCTTGGATCATCGTTCCCATCGCACCGTCAAGGAACAAGATGCGTTGGGCTAATTGCTGTTTTAATAAATCTGTTTTGCTCATGGGTGAATTCAGGGGGTTCAGGTTTTTTGAAATATAATCATTGCGTAAAGCTCAGGCAAGCACTATTATTTTTCGCTTTATCAGCGGAGATGGCTATGTCAGAACCAACAATCATCCAAGTCGTTAAAAGTGTACTGGCCGCTTTTGTCGGTGTACAAAGCGATGAAAACCGGAAAAAGGATTTTACGCAGGGATCGCTGAAACTCTATATTATTGCGGGGGTAATTTTCACTGTTGCATTTGTGGGCGGCCTGGTTTTTGTAGTTTCGACTGTTCTCGGCTAAGAACAGTCCAACCATCCATAAAAAAAGCCCAAGCATCCGCTTGAGCTTTCATTTTCAAGCAGATTGCTTTGTCGCTGTTACGATTTCTTGACGCCTTGCTTTAAGGTGTCGGAGATACTTTTAAAACCGCCGACTATAAGTCCGCCGACGCCATCAAATAAGGTTGTCAATGCAATCTTTTCCTTGACGATAAATTTTGCACGAATCAAAGCGACTATTATGAAGCCCACAGCCGGCGGCATTAATTCCATAAACACCGATAATAAAAAGCCGCTGCCGCCTTGAAAACCGCCTTCATTTTTTCTGTCGCCGACGCTGGTCAAGTCGCGCTCATAATTAGCATCGCCTTCACCGCCCCTGACCCATTCCAATAAATAAACATTTGCGTCAATTAACAAGACTTGCGAAGCCAAAAATACCGCCATACATCCGCCAACCCAGATGATTACATTACTTATTCCTGCCTTCATCGCTGACTGATAAATCCAGACAGCGGCAAAAATCATTACGATAGCACCAATCATAGTTACACCCTTCTTAAAGTTATTATATTTTTGTTAGAAAATAAAAAAGGAACGTACACTTTAAAACCATATTAGAGCCTTCTTTTTCAACGACTTTACATGATTCATATTTTTCTTGCCCAAGCTTTGTCTGCTTTTTTATTTCACCATTCTCAACCGAATATTTAATCGCTATTTTCATTTCTTTGGTTCGACCGACTGAATCCGTTGCGGTCGTTTGTAACACGCCATTGTCCTTGAAATCCCATTCAACCTTAACTGCTTTTTTTTCTCCGTCAATTTTGCTTGCTTCCGCATAAAGATTCCATTTCCCCAAAATTTCAGAATTATCCTTTAGCACAACATCAGCATGCGCCGAAAACACCAATAAAATAGCGGCTACCGGTAATATTTTAATATATTTTTTTATCATATTTCTCGCCCCATAACACATAATCAGCCTAAAACATGAAGTGTAAACTATACCACACTCCCTATCGAGCTTTAAATTCCCGATACGCGGAAATGTCCTGTTCGCTGCGTAATCATCGCCTTTTTAATTTGCACCCAGCCAGGCCCTAAGGCTTCAAATACGGCATTTGAATGTCATCCCGGCAAGATTCAAACTGAAATCCTCAGGCTTGATTACCGTGCAATTAGGTCTTGACATTAGTTTCCCCTAAAGTATTATGTAGTTTCCTTTTGCTATGAAACTAGCATTTTTTAAAATACAAAAAATTACAGGTAGGACATCTCATGGGGTTCATCTTAGATCTCACTTCAATGTTAAAAACACCAGCTGGCATGGTCGGCGCGGTTGTAGTTATAGCTGCTGTTTATTTCTTAGCAAAATGGGTATTCGCTGAGCACCCAGACGACGAAAAATAAGCTGTCAACCGAACTCGTTACACTAAAGGCCGCTATCATCATCATGAGTTGGTAGCGGCTTTAGTTTTATATAAAGTCCCGAACATTCTACACATCAGTCCCGCATTTACTTTATAATTTATACATTTGCCCAAGCGTTTGAAATGTATAAATTTATATTCTCCCAAATTTCAGCCCTTCTCTTTAAACAAGTACCCGCTACCGGGATCGGATTTTTCCGGATTCTTTACGGACTAATCACGTTACAGGAAATAATTTTTCTCTATTATTTCAATCACTTGATTTTTGACCCCATCCCGTATAGTGACGTCGAATTTCCTACGATTACGCTGTTCCTGTGCCTTTGGGGAATTATTGCCGGCTTTGTAGCGCTAGGTTTCCGCTATCAATTTGCCGTCAGCTGTAACTATATTTTCTGGATTGTCTTCGTCAATTTCACGACCATGCAGCGGGATTTTGACGGCGGTTTCGATTTATTCATGATCGGCGCCGGATTTTTCCTGCTCTTTATGCCCGGAGACAAGGCATTTTCCATCGACAATCTGCGCTATAAGCTCAGCACACCGTTTACGCATTATAAAACCTACCCGCCGCGAACCGTTTCCGTACTCGCCTATTACCTGCCGCTTGCCATCTGCCTCGGTTTTCTTTATTTCGACTCGGCTATCCATAAATTATTTGCCGAACATTGGCGCAACGGACTGGGCGCCTGGCTACCATCGACACAACCTTATTATGTTTCAGCGCTCGACATGTCATTCTTCCTGAATAACGAGCTGCTGCAAAAAACCATAGGCTATACCATCCTGGTATTCCAGTTTACGTTTATATTCCTATTCTGGCATCGCCGCTTCCGTATTGTTTATTTATGCATCGGCATCGGCCTGCATCTCGGCATTACCCTGTCCTTGAATATTTACCCTTTCGGCATGGGCATGCTGATGTTTTACAGCCTGCTGGTCCCTTTTAGCTGGTGGCGCGCTATCGGTAACTTACTCAGCGCCAAGCGTCCGTCATTAACGGTGTTTTATGACCAGCTATGCCCTTTATGTAACCGCACCGTTCTTATCCTTAATCATTTCGATATATTCAAATGCATAGCTTTTAAAAGCGCCCAGGAATACGCCGCGCATTACCCTGCCCTGGCAGCAATCAGCCCCGATACCTTGCTGGCCGACCTTTATGCATTGGATAACAACAACCGCGTTTATTCCGGCCTTGACACCTATATCCAGATCGGCATGAAGATGCGCTATTTATTTCCCGTCAGTATGATTTTAAGCCTGCCGGGAATCCATCAGCTCGCAGCGAAAAAATACCGGCGCATCGCCGACACGCGTAGCCGTGTTCCATGTTCAAGTGACTGCCTTGTTTCGACGGCATTGCAAAACGATAGCTTATACCATCGACTTTTTGAGAGTATTGCTGCGCAAAAACCCAAAGCCTTCTCACGAAAACTCGCAAAAATACTCACGGCAATACTGGTATTGCAGCTCAACAGCTCTATTCATTACGGCATTATTTATAGGCTCGATATTGATACCCGGCAAAATGCCGCTACCGATATGCTGTCCAAAGGCAGCAACGCGCTCATAACGGTGTCCCAGACATTTCTCGGCATTGCCCCGCACGCCCTTTATCTGCACGATCATTTTGCCGGCTACGACCGGATTCTGGCGATTACCTACACCGACCAGGAGGGTGTCGAGCAATGGCTGCCTTTTGTTAACCCGCAAGGCCGGCTGTTAGCGCCTAACTGGGGGCGGGTGCATTCGATGTGGGCTAATATCGCTGTCACGCCAACGATCAACAATGTACGGTTACAAAAATTCATTATGAAAGTAACCGCGTTCTGGGGACAAAAAATGGGTTTAAACCTTAATAATACGGTGTTTCATATTAAGCTTAAAAAAATAGATGCGCCTTCTCACTGGGTTTATGATCAATTACACCTTAATTTCTCATCACCGTGGACGACTATTGGAACGGTGAAGTGGACCAATAACGTTATCTCGTACAATTTACCCAATAACATCAACGCCCTGTAATTCGGTAAACAACTGACGCCAGGACACAGTGTTGACTTTACGGACATTCACCAACATCGCTTTCACTGTTTCTTGATAAGGCCTCGCCGTGCTCGGGGCTTATTTCGCTCAGCGCAAACGGCTTAACTTAACGGCAATGGCTCGATAAGCACATCCCCGCCGCTATTCCTGGCGCTGGCGGCAACAAAACTCAACTTGTCAAAATGTGCAAACTGCTGCGTCAAGCGGCGCATGATGGTTTCGGCCAATTCCACGCCATCCATCGCACAGAAGCCGGTAGGTCCCCAAGAAGTCTGGCCGATTGCCACGGCGCCTTGTTCAGCCAGCCATTGCATTGCGACGGCCACTTCGGGGCTGGTAAAAACACCGCCCTGAGCGGCCGCGAAATGCCCGCCCACGGAGCATTGCAATTGGGTAATCACATCGCCGAACTTCGCAAGATCATGCTCGGCGAGAGCAGGCAAACCCTGCATCAGCAGCAAATAACATAAGCGCGCCGCCTCCTGCTGCGGGAAAGGCGGCAATTCACTAAAGGCCTGGATTTCCTGCAAACCGTGCAAACCTTGTCCCCGCCGGTCAAAGACCAGGATAAAGCGCCAGTCGTCCGGTATATCCATATGAGCCAGCACCGGCGGCGTAATGGTTTTTTCGCCGCGTCCGCCATCGACTACCAGGCCGCCCTGTTCAAAAATACCGATGCCTATACCGGAACGCAGCCCGCGTTCGGTTACCGCGGCAAGGTCGCGCACCGTCATATCCAGGCCATATATCGCATTAAGCGCGGAACCGATCGCCAGTGACATCTGCGTGCCGGAACCCAAACCCACATGCTCAGGAATAGCCGCTTCAATACTGATATTAAGCTTGTCCGGTACGTTTAATGCTTGGCATAACTGTTTCAGGCACTGTTCTGCCCGCGCCGAGGAGGGACCGGTAATGCAACAGGAGTCGGCATGCGTTACCGATAAGCGCGTGCTGATCTCATTCAACGCAATACCGATGCTGCCGAAGTGACGGCCTAATGATCCGCTTAAATCGAAAAAGCCCATGTGCAATCTGGCCGGTGCAACAACTGAGACTTTGGAATATTGAACTATCAAGTTAATGGCTGATGTTGGAAAGTGATTGCAGGAATATGGGGGGAATTATACCTGATCGTTACCGCTATGGGTGAACTGCTGGACATGATAGGGCGCGCCGCTCTACGGACTCCCGCTCTTTTAATTACAATTTTTCCCAGGCCCGTAGAATATCCAGCGTTTGCCGCAAATCATCCGCCATCATGCCGCATAGGGTAACAGCCGCCGGATCGGCGGGCGTTACTGACGGCACATAAACCGGAAACGCCCCTGCCCTCGCCGCTGCAATAATGCCGGTATAAGAATCTTCCAGCACCAGGCAACGGCGAATATCAACGTGCAAGGCATCGGCTGCCGTTAAAAAAATATCCGGCGCAGGCTTGCCGCATCGAACATCATCGCGCGTGATCACCGTTGCAAACACACCGTTTAAACCGGCCAGTTCCAGGCATTCATGCGCATTAACGGCGCGGCTGTTGGTCGCCAGGCAAAAAGGGAGTTGCCGTTGAATAATATACGCCAGCAATTCGCTGAATCCGGGCTTGATTTTTATGCCGTGCGTGCCGACATAATCGCGCCAAAACATTCCGGCGGTATCATGAAAGACTTGCAACTTAAAATCAGCGCCGCAGGACGCCAGCAGTTTTTGCTCGACATCCCGGTAATGCAGCCCGGACAGCGACCAATAAAACGCATCCGGCAAATCCTTGCCCATAGCGGCGGCGGCCTGTCGCCACGCCAGGCAATAGGTGCTTTCGGTATCCAGCACCAGGCCGTCCATATCGAAGATTACGGCCGCAAAATCGCCGGGATTAAACACGTACCACCTTGATATATTCGCCGTGCGCTTCACGGCTGGAACCGACCACGATACGTTTAACGCCGTATTCGTTTTGTTCAAGCACGCCGGATACTTCGACTGTTTCGCCGCTGACCGCCTGCCCTGTATACGTCGCTGTAAAACTCACGACAGACCGGATGTCGTCATGGCCGATAAAAAACTCAGCCGGGTAATCGAATGCGCGGCGGTCGTCGATGACCGCGCATTGCACGGTGAGCGGCCCGCATTTTTGATAATTGATCGATTCGGGACGCGGAGATTCATCAATAAAGTTCAAATCGAATTTTCGCCCGTTAATAACCGCTTTATTGTACTTACGGCGCTCATGCCAGACATAATCGGTAAAACTTAAGGCCGACGAACGCCGCTGATAGGATTGCCGCCAATCCTGCTCATTCAATTCCTGTAACAAGCCCTGTTCAATCAATACACGCGTTACGGCTCGGCAGTCATGGAACACGTTGCGTCCATAACAAACCAGGTCAATATCCGATGCCGGGTTTTGCACATCGACCAGGATAGAACCGGTAATACCGATCGCGGCCAAGTCTAGCCCATGTCGTTGCAATAACTCGCCCAACTGGCACAGGTCGCGCTCTACCGCATCGTTGGGACCATCCTGCATAATCGCCTGCAAACGTTGCCTGGGCCGGTGGTGTTTGACGACCCTGTCTACCGCCACCGCATGCAAATAGGCATCAAGCACCGGCGAATAATGCAGGTACTCGGGATAATGCCGTTTCAAAAACGCATTGGCAGGCTCTGTTGCATATTTTTGCCAGCCGGACGGTTCCTTGACATAGCGCAGGAAACACAGCACCTTATCCTGTTCCGTGCCTTGCTCGACCAGGGCAAATATCAGCCCTTCGGCTGTCTCTACAAAGTCTTTAGGGAAAAACATCGCGTTGGTATTTATTTTTTTGTCATGGAGCCTGAGAAATAGTCATCGAGCGCCGCCTTGATGATATGGGCAAAACGCCGCTGGAAATCGCTTGTACTGATCAGCGCTTCGTCTTCAATATCGATCAGGTTACCGACTTCTATCAACACGGCGGGCATGCGAGTGTACCTTAATACCGCCAAGTCCTGGTGCCAGATACCTAAGTCGCCGTCGATAATGCGGCAGGATTTGCAATCATCCCGATGATAATTCGACGCGGTTCTAGCCGATTGGATCAAACGCTTGCCTATCAATCGGGCTATTTTTAACGATAGGCTGCGCTGCGGTTCGGTGGCGTTATCATTAATAAACAGGTTAAAGCCTATTTGGTAGCTCTGTTTAAACGCGTCGCGCAATTTTTTTCCACGCTGACCGTTGCATAGCGTAGCGTCCGTTACCTGTTGATGCGCCGCCGTGGAATCATGGTGTATCGAAATAAACAGGTCGGCCTGCTGTGCGTTCGCCAACGCGGCACGGGCCAGCAACGACTTATGTTTATCCCAGGATGGCTGCGCCTGCTGATCGAGATAATGCCGTAATGCTTCGCGCTGATTCCGGACTTCCGCATTTGCCGTGCGTGTTAAAACCAGTGTGTAGTCGCTGAGCGATGCGCTCAACGCGCTCACTGCCGCATCATTATATTCCACTTCCTTTTTAAAACAGCGTCCCGTCGCGCCCGGTTGTGACGGCTCGTGCCCGGCATCCAGAATAATAACGGGATTAGCCGATACGCCGGCTGTCCATATGATCAATACAAGGCTAATCGCCTGAAGACGGCAGCTCATCATCCAGCACTTTATCGTAGACCTCGCGCAGGCTGAGTACGCAAGCTATGCTGTCCAAGGGCACGGAAGCGTCAAGCCCGACGGCTTCCGTTAATATCCAGCCGTCTTCGTGGCGTACATAATGCTCGATGCTGGGCTGGTCTTGCGCGACCAACAGGTATTCGCGCAGGCCAGGTATTTTCCGGTAATGCGTAAACTTGCCGCCCCGGTCATAAGCTTCGGTGGAAGGCGACAACACTTCAATCAGCACGGCAGGGTTAAGCAATGTATCCACATGAGCGTCCTCAAACTGCGGCGCGCCGCAGACGACGGCGACATCCGGGTAGTGGTAACTGCGCGCTTCGGCGGCCTTGACGCGCATATCGTTGATATAGGCTTCGCAGGGGCGTTTTTTGAGCTGGTCACGCAATTCTCCGGCAATATTAACCGCTATCAGGTTATGCTCGCGGCTTGCGCCGGTCATCGCATAGATTTGACCGTCGTGGAATTCACTTTTATAAAGCGCGCTACGTTCCCGCGCTATATATTCCTCGGCAGTGTAATGGCTTGGGTTGAGTACGGCAGACATGGTTTACCTCATGGGTTGATAATGGCTAAGCACTGCTTCATTATAGCGCTTGGTGGCGTAAAAACTATTGCCCGACCCTCCAATTGTTTGCCGCCGGGCTATGGTTTTCAAATCACCCCTTTCTCAATCACCGGCAACACCCAATACTGGATGCCCGCACCGGCAAACTCCTGTTTTAACTGCGTCAATAATGCCGGCAAGCCCTGGGCATCCACATACATCTGGAAACGGATTCTTTTCTGCCTGCCGCTGACCTGCTCGGACAACGATAAGCCCTTGTTCTCATGATGATGGGCATTGACGGGCAGACTGCTGAAGCCGTGCTCGGCTTCCAGCATCAACAGGTTGTCAACCAGCGCTTCTTCGAGACTGGGTGGAACATTAAGGGTGACCAGATATTCCTGATGCATCATACCTTACCTCGCTACGGAATCGTCTTTTGCCTGCCCGAATAACTGGTACAACATCGGCAGCAAAAATAACGTTAAAAAAGTGGACGACACCAGCCCGCCGATAACGACGATAGCTAACGGACGCTGGATTTCGGAGCCTGGACCCGTTGCAAACAATAACGGTATCAGCCCGAACGCGGC
>SCST01000277.1 GCA_004299465.1 Methylovulum sp.
TGCCGAAGCGATTTGGCTTGGTGATGTCGGCATTGATCCGGCACGCTTTTCGCGTATTGCCACCAAAGATAATTTCTGGTCGATGGGCGATGTCGGGCCATGCGGGCCGTGCACCGAAATTTTCTACGACCACGGCGAGCATATTGCTGGCGGCCCGCCCGGCAGTCCCGATGAAGACGGCGACCGCTACATCGAAATCTGGAACCTGGTGTTTATGCAGTATGACCGTGCCTCCGACGGCAGCTTGACGCCGCTGCCAAAACCCTCGGTCGATACCGGCATGGGTTTGGAGCGTATCGCCGCGGTCTTGCAAGGTGTACACAGCAATTACGAAATCGATTTGTTCAGAAAACTGTTGGTCGTTGCTGCGAAATTGGCGAAAACTAATGACCTGAATAACAGTTCCTTACGCGTAATCGCCGACCATATCCGCTCTTGCGCATTCCTGGTTGCCGATGGCGTCATGCCGTCCAACGAAGGGCGCGGTTACGTTTTGCGCCGCATTATACGACGCGCGATACGCCACGGTTACCGCTTAGGTATAGACGAGGTGTTCTTCTACCAACTGCTTGCGCCCTTGGTAGAAGAAATGGGCGAGGCTTATCCCGAGTTGAAAAATACCCAGGCGCAAGTCGAGCGTGTCTTGAAGAAAGAAGAAGAACGCTTTGCCGAGACCCTGGGACAAGGCATGAAGATACTGGAAGCCTGTGTCGCCAAACTGGACGGTACCGTAATCCCTGGCGATACCGTATTCCAGCTTTATGATACTTACGGCTTTCCGGTCGATTTAACCGCCGATTTTGCCCGCGAACATCACAAAACTGTCGATTATGACGGTTTCGAGCAGGCGATGACGGAACAACGCGACCGGGCGCGCTCAGCGAGCAGTTTTGGCGCCGATTACGACCAGGATATCAAGCTGGACAGCCAAACCGAATTTACCGGTTACGATCATCTGGATGATGACGTTCATATCGTCGCATTGTACCGGCAAGGCCAGCCTGTTGACAGCTTGCAGGCAGGCGAAGAAGGCCTTGCTGTTTTGGATAAAACGCCATTTTATGCCGAATCCGGCGGACAAGCCGGCGATTGCGGGCAACTTATTGCCGGCGATGCCGTGTTTGCCGTCGTTGACACACAAAAACAAGGCGGCACGCTATTTCTGCATAAAGGCAAACTGATTTCCGGCGCGTTAACGACAGGGCAACTGTGCACCGCCAGGGTCAGTGCTGAAGACCGCAAAGCCACAGAACTCAATCATTCCGCTACGCATTTATTACATGCCGCATTGCGCCGGATATTGGGCGACCATGTTGCCCAAAAAGGTTCGTTGGTCAATACCGAACGCCTGCGCTTCGATTTCTCGCATTTTGAACCGCTTACCCCCGGACAAATCGAGACACTGGAAAAACTGGTCAACGCCCAGGTTCGCTTAAACCGTCCGGTATCCGCGCAAGTCATGGCAAAAGACGACGCGGTAAAAGCCGGGGCAATGGCTTTGTTTGGT
>SCST01000278.1 GCA_004299465.1 Methylovulum sp.
GTGATGTCCGGCGATATTTTCATGCAGACGGTAGCACAATCAGGCGCGCAATTGCTCCCTATCGATAGTGAACATAACGCCATTTTTCAATGCATGCCGGCAGGTTATGAAGCCGGCATGCAGGCCAAGCAAGCCCGGCGCATTTTATTGACCGCATCGGGCGGCCCGTTTCGGCAAACGCCGCTGGATCAATTGGCAGAGGTCACCCCGGCGCAAGCCGTAGCCCACCCGAACTGGGATATGGGCAAAAAAATCTCCGTCGATTCCGCGACGATGATGAATAAAGGCCTGGAAATGATTGAAGCCTGCCTGTTATTTAATATGGAACCGGAACAGATACAGATTGTCATTCATCCGCAAAGCGTTATCCACTCAATGGTCGATTATGTAGACGGAACGGTTCTGGCGCAAATGGGCACCCCCGATATGCGCATACCGATCGCCCATTCGCTGGCATGGCCGGAGCGCTTTGACTCCGGCGCGCAGCCGCTGAACATCTTCAGTATTGCCCGCATGGATTTTGAAGAGCCTGACCTGGAACGCTTCCCGTGCCTGCGCCTCGCTTATGACGCCATCCATGCCGGCGGCATTATGCCCACGGTATTAAACGCCGCCAATGAAATAGCGGTAGACGCGTTCTTGAACGGGGCGGTGCGCTTCACCGATATTCCCGTTATTATCGAACGCTGCATGCAATCATTTGACATTAAACCGGCGGATAGTCTGGACATTATTTTAGGGACCGATCAACAAGCCAGAATCGTATCCAAACAGATAGTCTCAGAGCTAATCAACTAATGGAAACCTTACACACCTTATTTTTTTTCATTATTGCCATAGGCCTCCTCATCTCCATCCATGAGTTCGGCCATTTTTGGGTGGCGCGCAAAGCGGGCGTAAAAGTGCTCCGGTTTTCCGTCGGCTTCGGCAAAGTGCTGTGGTCTTATCGAAGCAAAGCCGATGCGACGGAATATGTTTTATCCGCCATTCCGTTCGGTGGCTATGTCAAGATGGTCGATGAACGTGAAGGCGAAGTCAGCCCTGAAGACCTGCCTTTTGCGTTTAACCGGCAAACCTTGCGGGCCAGGGCCGCTATAGTCGCCGCCGGCCCGTTATCCAACCTGGCGCTTGCCGTCGCGTTATTCTGGGGCGCCCTGGTTATCGGCGAAACCGGTATCAAACCGATACTCGGCACAATAGAACAGGGCACGCTGGCGGCAGGCGCAGGCTTTGCTGAAGGCGACGAAATCCTGTCAGTCAATGACAAGGTGACGCCGACCTGGACCGAAGCCCTCAGTGTCATTATTGCTTCGGCATTGGACGGCAACCAGGAAATTAACATCGGTATAAAGAGCCTCGATGACCGGCAACAAGTCAAAATATTGAAACTTGCCGACAGTGATACTGAAAATCCTGAAGCCTTATATAAACATTTAGGCTTTAAGCCCTGGTCGCCCAAATTAAAACCGGTTATTGGGCAAATATTGCCTGACAGCGCCGCATTAGCCGCCGGCTTAAAGAAAGGCGACTTAATTATCAGCGCCGACGGCACTGCCCTGCAGGATTGGATGCAGTGGGTGGATGCGGTAAAAAAACACCCCGGCGCGGCTATGCAGCTGATTATTGAACGCGACGGCGTACACCTGCCGATAACGATAACGCCGAAGTCAGTACAAACTGAACAGCAAACAGAAGGCAAAATCGGCGCATCGGTTTACGTTCCTGAAGACCTGATGAAGTCGATGACCGTCGAATATTCATTATCGCCATTGGCTGCAATCCCCGCGGCATTTGAAACCACCTATTATTATTCCTGGACCACGTTGAAAATGATGGGAAAAATGCTGGTCGGCAAAGCTTCGGTGGAAAACCTGAGCGGCCCTATCAGCATCGCACAGTATGCAGGGCAATCCGCGAGCATGGGATTGGTGCACTTCATAAAATTTATGGGCCTGGTCAGCGTCAGCCTAGGCGTATTGAATTTATTACCGGTACCCGTGCTGGACGGCGGCCATTTACTGTTTTTTGCGATAGAAGGCGCCAAAGGCAGCCCTATATCGGAAAAGATACAGCTTATGTTCCAGCAGATAGGCATTGCCTTGTTGATCACGCTGATGGCATTGGCAATGTTTTTAGATATGCAGCGCTTATTCCAGTAACCACCAGTAAACATCGTCATTTAAATCTTAAGAGAACGCCATGAAAAAAATAATCACTTGTGCCGCATTATCCCTGCTGGGTTTGACCTTGCCTGTTGCAAATGCTGATGAAAACGCCATCAGGCAGGCGTTTGCCAAATCGATGCCTGAGGTAAAGATCGACTCCGTCAAAGCCTCTGAAGTGAGCGGCCTTTATGAAGTCATGGTAGGCTCTACATTGCTCTATGCCTCTGAAGACGGCAAATACTTATTGCAGGGCCGGCTTATCGACATCCAGACGCGCACCGATTTAACCGAGCAAAAATTAGCCAAGACACGGCTCAGTGCGCTTGAAAAAATCGGCCAGAACAAAATGATCGTCTTTAAACCGAAAATCAAGAAATATACCGTATCTATCTTTACCGACATCGATTGCGGCTATTGCCGCAAGCTGCACTCAGAAATAGACCAGTACCTGGCGGAAGGGATCACCATTCAATACTTGTTTTTCCCAAGAGCGGGAAAAGGCTCAGAATCCTATGACAAAGCCGTGTCGGTCTGGTGTGCCGATGACCGCAATGCCGCATTAACCGCCGCCAAAAAAGACCAGAAAATAGCGCCTAAAACCTGTGCCAACCCGGTTGATGAACACATGCAATTAGGCGAGGATTTCGGCGTAAAAGGCACGCCGATGATAGTCACCGACAAGGGCAATATCTACCCTGGCTATTTGCCGGCAAAGCAATTGGTCGAAGCGCTTGAAAGCGAGAAAAAAACCAACTGATGAGGTCTCGTGTGGCGCCGCATTTACGCGACTGAAGTCCGTAAATGCGGCGCCACATCCGCAGGATGAATGATTCAGGTACGGCGCGTTTTAATTGATCCTGAAATCGCTGAAAAACACATCTTGGAAACCCTCGCTAGTCCCATACTTATCCAAGGTTTTTTCTATTACTTCAAAGGTTTCCTTACGCAGTGCTTCGCGTTGCTCCGCGGTTGCCAGGTCCTCAGCCTTCCTGCCGCTATACAACATAATCAATGCATTTTTTAATGCTGGCATATGTTTTTTTACCTGCTCAGCCGCTTCGCCCTCAACCATTAATTGCGGGTTAACTTTCATCAGTTGCTTAGCATTCGCCAGATTGACGATAAGTTTAGGCCCTATTTCGATATACTGCGGGCCTGATTCGGCTTTTTCTCCCTCTTGGGCAGCAACGAATACAGGTATCAACAAAAAAATTAATAACCCTATAACTGGACGCATAATAGACTCTATCTGAATTTAACGATTTTGACATTTTACTATAAGCCGCCATTGACCGCGCCGATAGATTTGTTATCAACAATCCCGCCGGCCTCGGTATTCGGCTATAAATATAACAACCGCCCGTATGTGCCCAAAGCACCGCACAGCAACATCCTTGTTTAAAACATAACCATTGATATTAAAACGGAACCATACGCGTACCTTTTTATTACCCTTCATGAAGATATTTCTTGCCGCAAGCGCAAGTGCAAGATAGCAAAGTAAGGCATTAAAAATGGCACCAATCCTGCTTGTAGTTCTGCACTACTGAATTGGGAGAAGAGCCATGAGCGACATGAATGTAAACCTGATGTTAGCCCAAATGCGGGCAATGTCACTTGCAGCCGGCAGCCCAAGCCCAACTCAGGAACCAGCAAGAGGCACTGACTTTGGCGTTTTATTGAAACAATCCATTGATTCCGTCAATACTATCCAACAAAGCGCCGGAAAAATGACGGAGGCCTTTGAAACAGGCGCCCCTAATGTCAGCCTGGCCGAAGTCATGGTCTCCACACAAAAAGCCGGCGTTTCGTTTCAAGCCATGCTGCAGGTCAGGAATAAATTGGTTGAAGCTTATCAAGATGTCATGAATATGCCTATGTAGCCCGGCATGCTGTAATTATGTGTGTTTCATAAGTGCTTGCACTAGAAATGGCCAGTCTTCGTTAAATGAGTTCGGCAAGCACTTATGAAACAATTAATAACCTATTGAATGGGTATTAATTTTCCCAAAAGTTCTTGCACAGTATATTCAGAGTACTGCGCAAGAACTTTTGGGAAAATTAAT
>SCST01000030.1 GCA_004299465.1 Methylovulum sp.
GAAATGAATACCGGTCTTTCACGTTCTTCCCTGAACAATTTGGTATGCGGCTTTCCGGTGCGTGCCGTGACCCGCCAGTCGATGCTGCGAATATCATCGCCCGCCTGGTACAATCGCGTTTCATCAAATTCCATGCCGCGCCCTTTAAAATGCGACACGTAACCGCCGCTTTGCCGTGCGCGAAACAGCTTGTGGTGCAAGGTTAACGCTGCCGCAGGTTTGGCTAAATCGATCAGGGTTTTTAACGAAACGGCAATGCGTTCGCAGGTGTATGCCGGCGTAATGGCTTTGCTCGGCAACATTAAGGTACCGCAATCCTGGCAATCAGTTCTTTGATGAAGTAATCGGTGGTAATGCCTTCGGCCTCGGCCTCATAAGACAGGATCAATCGATGCCGCAAGACATCGAAGGCCATGTCCTGGATGTCTTCCGGCGCGACAAAGTCGCGTTGCGACAGCCAGGCTTTGGCGCGTGCGCAGCGGTCCAACGCGATGCTGGCGCGCGGGCTGGCGCCGTATTGCAGCCAGCCGGCCAGATCCTGTCCATAGGCGCCGGGCTTGCGCGTGGCCAGGACAATTTGCAGCAAATAATCTTCAAGGCTGTCCGCCATATAGATGTCCAGCACTTCGTTACGCGCATCGAATAAGGTCGTCTGGCTCAATGGCTCGAAAGGCGGGCTTGTTTTCGCCGAGGTTTGCCGCGCTTCAGCCCTGACCAGTTGGAGTATGGTTTTTTCATGTTCGGCATTAGGGTAATCCACTTTGACATGCAGTAAAAACCGGTCCAGCTGCGCTTCGGGCAAGGGGTAAGTACCTTCCTGCTCAATCGGGTTTTGTGTCGCCATGACCATGAATAATTGCGGCAAGGGATAGGTGGCCTGGCCCACCGTGATTTGCCGTTCCGCCATCGCCTCTAATAATGCGGCCTGTACTTTTGCCGGGGAACGGTTGATTTCATCGGCCAATATCAGGTTATGAAATAACGGCCCTTTCTGGAATTCAAACAAGCCTTGCTGGGGACGGAAAATTTCCGTGCCGGTTAAATCGGCCGGCAATAAATCGGGTGTGAACTGTACGCGATGGAAATCACCCTGAATGCCTTTGCTCAAGACGTTAATGGCGCGGGTTTTCGCGAGGCCCGGCGCGCCTTCGACCAGGATATGGCCGTCTGCCAACAAGCCGATCAGCATGCGTTCAACCAGGACATCCTGGCCGATAATTTGTTGGTTGATAAATGCTTTCAGTTTTACCAACGCGGTTTGCGTAGTGCTGCTTTTTTCTGACATGGTTGCGTTTTATTTTTGAATGAATAGATTGAAACCTACAATTCCCGCGTTGCACTGAATTTAATATCCGGCCAGCGCTCTTCTGTCAATTGTAAATTAACCCGGCTATTGGCGACATAAACCAGATAACCACCGCCGTCTTCCGCTAGGTTATCAAAGGCTTTTTTCCTGAATTCTTCAAGTTTGGCAGGGCTGTCGGCACTGACCCAGCGCACGGTCGATATGGGCACGGCATCGTAAACACACTCGACATTATATTCGCTTTTCAGCCGGAACGCGGTGACATCAAACTGGAGGATGCCGACGGCCCCAAGAATCAGGTCATTGTTTTTAAGCGGCCTGAATAACTGCGTTGCGCCTTCTTCGGTAAGCTGCACGAGACCTTTTTGCAGCGCCTTGGCCCTTAACGGGTCTTTCAATACCACGCGGCGGAACAGTTCCGGAGCGAAATACGGGATGCCGCCGTATTTCAGCGTCTCGCCCTGGGAAAAAGTATCGCCGACCTGGATCGTACCGTGGTTATGCAAACCGATAATATCGCCGGGATAAGCTTCTTCTACGCTTTTGCGGGTATCGGCCTGGAAGGTGATGGCGTTCGCGACTTGCACGGATTTGCCGAGGCGGACGTGGTAAATTTTCATGCCCTTGTCGAATTTGCCGGAGCAGACCCTTAAAAAAGCGACGCGATCCCGGTGCGCGGGATCCATATTGGCCTGCACTTTAAAGACGAAACCGGAAAATTTGTCTTCATCGGGCTTTACCGTCCGCTGGTCGGCTTCACGCGGCCTGGGCGCCGGCGCGTATTCGGCAAAGGCATCGAGTAACTCCAGGATGCCGAAATTGTTAATCGCCGAGCCAAAAAATACCGGCGTCAGTTTACCGGCCAGATAGTCGTCAAGCTCGAATTCATGGCTGGCGCCTTTGACCAGGTCGATTTCATCGCGCAGTTCTTGCGCCTGGTCGCCGAGCAAGGCATCGAGTTTGGCGTTATTAAGGCCCTTGATGACTTCCGCTTCGGCAATTTTGCCGCCATGTTGCGCGCTGAATAAATGGATTTCATCTTTATATAAATGGTAAACGCCTTTAAATCGCTTGCCCATGCCGATAGGCCAGGTCATTGGCGCGCATTTGATTTTTAAGACATTCTCGACTTCGTCCATCAGTTCGATCGGCTCGCGGCCTTCGCGGTCGAGCTTGTTAATGAAGGTCAAAATCGGCGTCGCCCTTAATCGGCAGACTTCCATTAAATTGATGGTGCGCTCTTCTACGCCTTTGGCGACGTCGATGACCATCAGCGCGGAATCGACCGCCGTCAAGGTCCGGTAAGTATCTTCGGAAAAGTCTTCATGGCCGGGGGTGTCAAGCAGGTTGATGATGCAGTCCTTGTGTTCAAACTGCATGACCGATGTCGTGACCGAAATGCCCCGCTCTTTTTCCATTTCCATCCAGTCCGAGGTTGCATGCCGCGCCGCTTTACGCCCTTTTACCGAGCCTGCCAGCTGGATAGCGCCGCCGAACAGCAGAAGTTTTTCGGTGATCGTGGTTTTACCGGCGTCCGGGTGGGAGATGATGGCGAAAGTGCGTCGCCGTTCAAGTTCTGAAAGTGTTTCTGACATGCTTCTGCTGGATGTACTGTAAAGCGGCGAATTATAGCTGATTCTATGTGCGGATGTGCGCTGAATATAATGGACGCACTGTAGGGTGCGGGGCGCTGTAAAGGGAATTTCATATTACCGGGTTACACTCAGGCTCATTCGCCAAAGAGGCTTTCGGTGAATGTCAACGGACGGCCGTTGCAATGAATCCTGTTGCAACGGCCGTCGCTAAATTATGTGAGTATAGACTAAGGTGCAGAACCATGAAGATACGACAAATTGCAAGCGCTATTGCATTGACTTTTGCTTTTACGGGAGCGGCTTATGCCGGCCAAACCGTTAACGTTAAAATAGTTGCCATCAATGACTTCCACGGTCAATTGGAATCACCGGGCAGCTTCCGCGCTTTACCAACGGATGCATTCGGAACCGTTCCAGTCGGCGGTATTGATTGGCTGGCAGGTTACATTGCCGACATCAAAAGTAAAAATCCTAATACGGTCGTTGTGTCTGCCGGTGATTTGATCGGCGCTACACCGTTAGTATCCGCGCTGTTTCACGATGAAGGCACGATTGAGACGATGAACCGCGCCGGCCTTGAAATTAACGCCGTCGGTAACCACGAATTCGACGAAGGCAAGGATGAACTGTTGCGCATGCAAAACGGCGGCTGCCACCCGACTGACGTGAATAGCTGCCAAGGTGCGGCAGTCGGTACGCCGGTGCCTTTTGAGGGCGCGGATTTTCAATTTTTAGCGGCTAACGTCATCGACAAAAAAACAGGCGAAACGCTGTTCCCTTCTTATATCATCAAGGAATACGAAGGCGTTAAAGTGGCTTTTATCGGTATGACGCTAAAAGAAACGCCGACGATTGTAACGCCCAGCGGTGTAGCCGGTTTGCATTTTAAAGACGAAGTGCGCACGGTAAACCGATTGGTGCCGAAATTACGCGCGCTAGGTGCTAAAGCCATCGTGGTACTCATTCACCAAGGCGGCGTTACCCCTACCACGCAATCCGTGGCGACTATCAATTCTTGCGACGGCAACCTCGACGGTTCGCCGGTAAAAACGATTGTCAGTGGTCTGTCCAATGCCGTTGACCTGGTCATTTCAGGCCATACGCACCAAGCTTACAACTGTAAACTGGCTACTAAAAATCCTAACCATTTGATTCCGGTAACCAGTGCTAACAGCCAAGGCCGCGTCTTTACCGACATCGATATGGAAGTGAATAAACTGAACGGTAGGGTAAAAAGCGTCACGGCCGTTAACGTTGCCGTCGACAGAGGCAATGCCGGCATTACCCCCGATGCGGATATTGCGCAAATTGTCAATAACTACAAAGCATTGGCGACACCGATTGCCAACCGCGTTATCGGCAGCATTACCGCCGACCTGACAAGATCGGCCTCAACCGCAGGTGAGAACGTCATGGGTGATGTGATTGCCGACGCCCAACTGGCCGCGACCAAAGAAGCCGGCTTCGGCGGTGCGCAAGTGGCTTTCATGAATCCCGGCGGTGTTCGCGCTGACCTGACGTTTACTTCCAGCACGGCAGGCGAAGGCGACGGTAATGTGACGTTCGGCGAAGCCTTTACCGTTCAACCCTTCGGTAACAGCCTGGTGACGTTGACCTTGACCGGTGCGCAAATTGAAGAAGTGTTGGAACAACAATTTGTCGGTTGTCCAAACGGGCAAACCTTTAACCGTATCCTGTTGCCTTCCACCGGTTTCAGCTATGCCTGGAGTGCTACGGGTCCTGCTTGTGACAAAGTCGATCCGGCCAGCATCCTGATTAACGGCGTCGCGGTTGATCCTGCTACCAGTTATCGCGTGACCGTCAACAGCTTCCTCGCTGACGGCGGCGACAAGTTCACCGTGTTGGCGCAAGGCACCGACCGCTTAGGCGGCGCCCAGGACAGCGATGCGCTGGAAGCTTATTTCAAGGCTAATTCACCGGTAGCCCCTGTTGCCTTAGACAGAATCCTGCTGTTGCCATAACAGTACGGCCATTGCCCTTGCCGCTGTCGTTTCGGCGATAGCGGCATTTTAGTTTTACGCCGTAACTATTCAGCTACTTGCCAAGTTACCTGAAGTTATACTCGCTCTTTGGCCCGTGTAGGGCGCGCCGCGCGCGCCTTCTCCGATACCTGGGGCAATGTGCCAATTTGTTGGCGCACACAGCACGCTCTACAACAGACACCTTTGGACAAAGCACACATAGGGCAAAACTTTTCTGAAGGGGCCTGAGTAGTTACTTTACGCCGCAGTATTCAGATTGATCAAGACAGCTTCTTGTATTTGAGCCGGTGCGGTTGGTCCGCATCGGTGCCCAGACGGCGATGGCGGTCGGCTTCATAATCCTCGTAATTGCCTTCAAACCAGACGACATTACTGTCACCTTCAAACGCCAGGATATGCGTCGCAATCCTGTCCAGGAACCAGCGGTCATGCGAGATGACGACCGCGCAGCCGGGGAAGGCGAGCAGCGCTTCTTCCAATGCGCGTAAGGTTTCCACATCCAGGTCGTTGGTCGGCTCATCAAGTAGCAGCACATTGCCGCCGGTTTTCAGCAATTTGGCTAAATGCACGCGGTTGCGTTCGCCGCCGGACAATTCGCCGATGCGTTTTTGCTGGTCGCCGCCTTTAAAGTTAAAGCGTCCAAGGTAGGCGCGCGATGGCGTTTCATATTTGCCGACGGTAATCATATCCAGGCCTTCGGAGACTTCTTCCCAGACCGTTTTTTTCGCATCCATATCATCGCGTAACTGGTCAACATAAGCCAATTGCACCGTTTGGCCCATCGTTAACGACCCCGAGTCGGGCTGTTCAAGGCCGGCCATCATGCGGAACAGCGTGGTTTTACCGGCGCCGTTAGGGCCGATAATGCCGACGATGCCGCCGGGCGGCAGTTTAAAGCTTAAGTCGTTGAACAGCAGCCTGTCGCCGAAGCCTTTGCTAATGTGGTCGGCTTCGATAACGACATCGCCCAGGCGTGGTCCGGGTGGAATATAGATTTCCTGGGTTTCATTACGTTTTTGCACATCGGCTGAAGACAGCTCGTCAAAACGCGCCAAGCGGGCCTTGCTTTTCGCATGACGGCCTTTGGGGTTAGAGCGCACCCATTCCAATTCGGCTTTCATGGCTTTTTGCCGTGAAGATTCCTGTTTTTCCTCGAGCAGCAAACGGGTGCTTTTTTGATCCAGCCAACTTGAGTAATTGCCTTCCCACGGTATGCCGGAGCCTCTGTCCAGTTCCAGGATCCAACCGGCGACATTATCGAGGAAATAGCGGTCATGGGTTACCGCGACGACGGTGCCGGTGTAATCGTGCAGGAAGCGCTCCAGCCAGGCAACGGATTCCGCATCCAGATGGTTGGTCGGCTCGTCCAAGAGCAGCATGTCGGGATTGGACAGCAGCAGGCGGCATAATGCGACGCGGCGTTTTTCGCCGCCGGATAATTTCGTGACATCGGCGTCCCAGTCGGGCAGGCGCAGCGCATCGGCGGCGACTTCGAGCTTGCGGTCCAGGTTATGGCCGTCAATCGCATTGATGACATCTTCGAGGCGCGCCTGGTCGGCGGCCAATTTATCGAAATCGGCGTCCGGCTCGGCATAAGCCGCATAAACGGCATCCAGTTGCGCCAGGGCGGCTTTAACTTCCGCTACCGCCTCTTCAACATTGCCGCGCACGGTTTTATCCGGGTCCAGTTGCGGTTCCTGCGCCAGGTAACCGATATTAATGCCTTTTTGCGGAATGGCCTCGCCTTCGATTTCCTTGTCGATGCCGGCCATGATTTTCAGCAATGTCGATTTACCGGAGCCGTTCAAGCCCAGCACGCCGATTTTTGCGCCGGGGAAAAAAGACAAGGAAATATTTTTAAGAATGTATTTTTTGGGTGGGACAATTTTGCCGACCCGATTCATGGAATAGATGTATTGAGCCATAGATATACGTCAATAATAGTTAGAAAGTGGGTAATGCTCTACCGGGTTATTATTCCATAGTTACCGGGTTTTCGGCACTCGTTACTTCGGTGCATGCCGTTGCAATGTTCTGGAATAGCTTAAAACCCGCTTGATGCTGAACAATCGGGCAGGCAAGCCGTTCACGGTTGAATGACGCGTATCGCCACATGAAGCGGAGAGTCGCAGCCTGCATTCTGCGAGGGAATTGTTCGCGATATTTGGACTACCGTTGATTTAATATCCCGTCAATAGTGCGAAAAACCTCGCCAAACATGGCTTTTGTCAGCCTTCCCGTCTGCACGTTATAGCGGCTGGTATGGTAGGAATCGACCAGGATGCGATTGCCGGGCAACACATGTTGCGCATTATGCTTGAATGCAGCATAGCCGGGTTTCAGTTGACAGGCTTTTAATACAGCCTGATGCGCTATCGTGCCCAGCGCCAATATCACGGCTTGCTCCGGCAATGTGTCCAGCTCGGTTGCCAGGTATGGGTTGCACTGCTTGATTTCCGCCGGCAGCGGCTTGTTTTGCGGAGGCAGGCATTTAACAGCATTGGTGATGCGGCACCGGCTAAGCACGAGGCCGTCTGCCGGCGATTCGGATGTCGGTTGATTGCTGTAGCCAAATTCATAGAGCGCTTCATACAGCAATATGCCGGCATAATCCCCGGTAAAAGGCCGTCCCGTGGCATTGGCGCCATGCATTCCGGGGGCGAGGCCTACAATCAATAAGTTGGCGCCGGTGTCGCCGAAGGGCGCAACGGGTCGCGCATGGTAATCGGGGTGGTCTTGTTTAACGGCGCACAGGAAATCATCCAGTCGTTTACACTGCCTGCAATTTGGGTCGAATATTTGTTTTAAATCCATGATCCTGTTTATAACGGTTCTTGTTAGCACTTTGGCGTTCAAGCAAAGCATCGGGAGGCATCTTTAAGGTATCCCTGCAAAGCCGCTCAAGGCTACAATAGCTTACGCCGGATTTAATTTAACACATAAGCGACCTATAGGATTTTTCTTACCTATGCAGTTCAGCAATAAATGGCTAAAGATTTACCGGTTATCGGCTTGTGTAACGATTACGGCTATTTTTATATTACATACGGCCGGCTGGCTGCATATCCCGACCATGCAGCGCATGGAAAATATTTTTTACGACTTGCGCCTGCGCGCGACGATGGCGAACACTATCGATCCGCGCATCGTCATCGTCGCTATCAATGAGGAGAGCCTGGCGATGGAAGGCCGCTGGCCCTGGAGCCGGGACAAGATGGCTTACCTGGTCGATATGCTGTTTGATTATTACGGCATTAAATTGCTGGGTTTCGATATGGTGTTTGCCGAACCGGATACCAGTTCCGGCGCGGCACTACTGGATAAATTGGCCTCAGGGCCGCTGCATGATAATACGGAATTTTTATCGACGCTTGAAACTTTGCGCCCGCAACTGTTATTTGATGAGGTCTTTGCCAAAAGCCTGCAAAACCGTCCTGCTGTGCTGGGCTATTTTACCAGCCATATCGACGAGAAAATCGATCAGGTCGGCCTGCTGCCGACGCCGGTGGTCCAGGCGGACGGTTTGGGATTCACGTCATTTTTATTTCATGCCAAAAGTTATACGGCTAATTTGCCGCCGCTGCAAAACGCCGCGCTGTCAGGCGGTTTTTTTAACAATCCCAATGTCGACCAGGATGGTGTTTACCGTAAATTGCCGTTATTGGTTCAGTACCATGAGCATATTTATGAAGCGTTGTCGCTGGCTCTGTTTAGAGCCTTGCTCGGTTTGCCCGAGGTTGAATTCATCACCGGCAAAGAGTATGGCCGTAGCGATAGCCGCCTGGAAGGGTTGCGCATTGAAGGCTTTACCATTCCCGTCGATGCCGGCGCCGCTATTCTGGTGCCCTTTCGCGGCAGACAGGGCAGTTTCAATTATATTTCCGCAGCCAATGTACTCAACGGTACGACGGAGCCTGAGAAATTAAAAGACAAAATCGTCATTATCGGCTCAACGGCGGCAGGCTTGCTCGATTCACGCGCGACGCCGGTCCAAAGCCTCTATCCGGGTGTGGAAGTGCATGCCAATGTCCTTAGCGCCTTACTCGACCAGAGTATTAAATCCAGGCCGAATTATATCTTTGCTGCTGAATTCACCGAATTACTGCTGATCAGCCTGCTGGCTATCGTTGTTTTTCCGCGCGTATCGATTCTCGTCTCAGCCGCTATTTTCGGCGTCGTACTGGCAGGCGGTATAGCGGCCAATTTTTATTGCTGGGCGATTTTGGATATCGACACGATGTTGGCGGCACCTTTTACGTTATTATGCCTGTTATACGGCGTACAGATTTTTTTCGGTTTTTTCCTGGAAAGCCGTAAAAAAAAGCACCTGAGCGAGATGTTCGGCCAGTATGTGCCGCCGGAAATCGTCGCGCGCATGAGCCAATCCGACGAAGCCTTTTCATTACAGGGCGAAAGCCGCGAAATGACGGTATTTTTTTCGGATGTGCGCGGTTTTACAACCATTTCCGAAACGATGGCCCCGCACGATCTTTGCGAACTGATCAATGCCATTTTTACGCCGGTGACTCAAGTCATACACGAATCCCAGGGCACGATCGATAAATACATCGGCGATGCGATCATGGCGTTCTGGGGCGCCCCTATGCATGATCCGCACCATGCCGGCCATGCCGTGCAATCGGCGCTGGCGATCATAAAAATGCTTGCGGTTATGCAGGACGAATTTAATGCCAAAGACTGGCCGGTGATCGATATGGGCATAGGCATTAACACCGGCATTATGAGCGTAGGTAATATGGGTTCACAATTCCGCATGGCCTATACGGTGATGGGCGACGCCGTTAACCTGGGTTCGCGCCTGGAAGGCCTTACCAAACAATACGGCGTAAAAATCATTGTCAGCGAAACCACACAACAGGCTGCGCCCGGCTTCATTTATAGGGAGCTGGACAGGGTCCGCGTTAAAGGCAAACACAAGCCGATTACGATCTACGAGCCGTTAGGCGCAACACCAGGCGTCGCGGACGAATACCGGCAATACCTGGATTTACTGGATCATGGCCTGCAAGCCTATCGGCAACAGCAATGGGACAGCGCATGCGCCATTTTCCAGGGTTTGTCGGCTGAATATCCTGATGACAAGCTATATGCACTGTATTTGGCGCGCATCGATATTTATCGTCAATCGCCGCCTGAAGCGGATTGGGACGGCGTGTTTACGCATACCAGTAAATAAACAAGCCGGCTGTGCGGGGTAAATAGATGAAAATTATTCTTGTTTGCTATCCATCAACGCTATCGCGGGTATTGTGCGATGACGCGAAATAAGCGCGATGCGATGACCGTGGACTTGTTCGACAGCATCGGCGAGGCCGAACCAGCGCCGCAAACGCTGTGCCCCGGCGCGGTCATCCTGCCGGCTTATGCCGGGCAGGACGACCGGCTGCTGGCCGCGCTGCAGGACGTTATCGCAGCGGCGCCGTTCCGGCGCATGGTCACGCCCGGCGGATTCAGCATGTCCGTCGCGATGAGCAATTGCGGTAGTTTCGGCTGGGTCACGGACAGCACCGGTTACCGCTACGACAGCATCGATCCTATGACTGGCCGTGTATGGCCGCGGATGCCGGATTGTTTTTCAAGCTTTGCTAGAGATGCCGCGGCGGAGGCCGGTTTCGACGGATATACGCCCGATGCCTGCCTTATCAACCGCTATGAACCCGGCGCGCGGCTATCGTTGCATCAGGATAAAGATGAGCGGGATTTCAGCTGGCCTATTGTTTCGGTTTCATTCGGCATCCCGGCCGTATTTTTATTCGGTGGCTTAAGCCGGGCCGACAAGCCGATGCGCGTGCCGTTGCTGCATGGTGATGTCGTGGTCTGGGGCGGGGCGGCCAGGCTTCGCTATCATGGCGTGATGCCGGTCAGGGAAGCTTATCATGAGAGACTGGGCAGGTGCCGGATCAACCTGACTTTTCGGAAGGTGACGTAGAATGTCATTGATGCAGCCGGCTAAATAAACAGGCTAAACGGTTCAACAACAACCTGTGCACCGGCTTCCACGCCCTTGCAGTCAATTGGCAGGATAATATAGCAATTGGCTTTATGAACCGTGCTCAGCCTATGCGAGCCTTGCGGACCCGCCGAGGCGGCAAAAAACTTGCCGCCATCATCCTGCGTCAGGATGCCGCATTGAAATTCCTGGCGTCCAGGCGATTTTTTCAGCGTGCTTGTGCAGGTTGCCGTTAGGCGTAACGGCTTGGCAGCCGGCGCGCCGGAAAGCCGTTGAAGCGCGGGCGCAACAAGCTGCTGATAAGTAACCATCACGGCAAGCGGATTACCGGGCAGGCCGAAAAAATGACAGTTGCCGATTTTTCCGAATGCCAACGGTTTGCCGGGTTTCACGGCAATTTTCCAGAAGGTGATTTCCCCGCACTGTTCCAGTATTTCCTTGATGTAATCCGCGTCGCCTACCGAAGCGCCGCCGGTGGTGATAATCACGTCGTAATCGGCGGCAGCCTGGCGTAGCGTGTTTTCTAGCTGTTTTTTATCATCGGCGATCACGCCGCCGTCAACAACGGTATGACAAGTATCCGCCAACAAGCCGTTTAACAGGTAAC
>SCST01000787.1 GCA_004299465.1 Methylovulum sp.
TGCCTGGCCGCGAGCTGGTAATCGCGGAACAACAGCGTCAACGGCGTTAATCCGGTCTCCGGCTGTTCGTATAACTGCTGCCATTGCTGGAACAGCATTTCCACGGCGGACGCATCGACGATCAGTTCATCGATACTGAAATGGATAATGTAGCGGCTGTCGGGGCAGATGCTGATGCGTATCTCAAACAGCGGCCAGCGCTCGGCGTCATAGACCCGGTGCGACAATTTCGCCCTCAACGTCTGTAAATATTCAGTCTGCTGCGCCGCGGTTTTTCTGCGCAGGTCTACGGCTACCAGCGTATAAGGCGGCCGGTCTTCGAGGATTTGCTGCCGGCCGTCGGCTAAAAATACCGCGCGCAGCATCGCATGGTGGTCGATCAGGCGATTCCAGGCCTGATTAAGGCGATAAATATCCAGCGCCGTGGTTTCGATTTCGAGATAGACGTGGCAACCCACCCGCGCATCGGCGCTGCCGAGTTTGCGCCCCAACCAAAAAGCCTGCTGAATGTCGCTGAGCGGAAAGGGTTGGTATTGTTCGGCCGGATTCGGGGTAATCACCGGCAGCATCGCCGCAATATCCTGCCCGGACGAAGAAACTAGCTGCGGCAAGCGCGTTGTCAAGCGCCCGTCCAGGTCGTTGAGGGACTGGTAGACATCAATCTCGGCCAACGGAATTTCGATGCCGTAGCGCTGCTCCAACTTGGCTTTCAAGGTCAAGGCATGCAACGACGTCAGGCCCAACTGGTTGAGCGATTGCGCTGCCGGCAGTTGCTCGTCAGGCAGGCCCAGGATGTCTACCAGCGTTTGCCTGAGATAAGCGCTGAACGGCGCGGCATCGGCTACATCCTGTGCCGGCTGCGCGTCTTCCGGCGTTTCGGCAGGCGCGGTACGCCGCCTGCCCACGTCCAGCCAATAGTGCCCGCGCTCGAAAGGATAGGTCGGCAGCGGTATCCGGCGGGCTTTGCTGCGTTGATAAAGCCGTTCCCACGGAACCTCGCCACCCTGTGCCCAGTAAGCCGCCAGCTGTTCGAGATGCCGGGCCGACAACGCGGCCTCGCCGGCAATCGGCGGATACGCCGCCATCGCCTCGCCGCCGGTCCCGGCATGGCCTGTGTATAGCGAAATGGCGGCTTCAGTCCGTGTATACTGTTCCGGGCAAGTTTCACGCTTTATGCGTAGGGCGTGCCGTGCGCGCCTTATGCCCCGAAGCCGCGCGGATACATCGAGGCGCGCGCGGCGCGCCCTACGGCGAATGCCTTTTGTAACGAACTCAGTCCGGGTAATTCTAAATGGTGCAGCATCCAGATAAGCCTGCAATCCCTGTATTAATTCTTGCCGGTTGCCAACGACTATCGCTAAACGGCTGTCCATCGCCTTGCGCCCGACTTGCAGGGTATAGGCAATATCAGCAACACGGCAGGAAGAGCGCTGGACGAACTGCCGGAGATTAAAAGCCATTTCCGCCAGGCGTTCGTCAGTCCTCGCCGACAATACGATCAAATGCGGCGCATCAGGCTCTTGCTCAGGGTCTTGCCGGGCATCAACATATTCTTCGACAACAATATGCCCGTTCACGCCGGCATCGCCGTAACCGTTGATGCTGGCCCGGCGCGGCAACGGTTTGCCGTCCGCACCGTTCAGCGCCGTCCAGGGTCGGTTCTCCGCGCTAATGACAAAAGGGCTGCCGTCCAGCGAGACCTGTTCGTGCAGGCCGGTAAACCGCGGCATACCCGGAATCAGCTGGTGGCGTAGCGCATAAACCACTTTGCACAGCGCCGCGATGCCGGAAGCGATTTCGCTGTGCCCGATGCTGGGCTTCAAGCTGCTGATATAAACAGCGCGTTCGCCGGCATCGGGTTTCGGAAACGATACTGCCAATTCCTGATAGCCGGCTTTCAGCGCATTGATTTCCTGCGCATCGCTGAGCGGCGATGCGACTCCGTGCGCTTCGATATAAGACACCGTAGCAGGGTCAATTCCTGCGGCACGGTAAGCCTGCACCATCGCCGCTTTCATGCCGGCAGGGTTCGGCGCCGTCAACGACAGGCCCTTGCCGCCGTGTGCAATACCCGTGCCTTTAATCAGCGCATAAATCACATTGCCGTCTTCTAGCGCTTTGCGTAAGGGTTTGACGATAACGGCGCCGACACCCTCGGCGCGGACAAAACCGTTCGCGCCGGCCTGGAAAGAGCGCGCCTGC
>SCST01000279.1 GCA_004299465.1 Methylovulum sp.
CCATATTTAATGTGGATATGGGGCGGTGGATGTTCCCTGTCAATTAAAAACATGCGGATAATGATTCCGTAAAAGCGGCAAATCTCAGGCATCAACACCTTCTCGTTTAGTAGCCATGTAGGGCGCGCCGCGCGCGCCAGAAACCTGCGCGCATCAGGCAGCGGAAAAGGCGCGCACGGCGCGTCCTACGGCATCGAGTCTCCGCCGACTGTCACATTCCGCTCAATCAATTTAACCTTCGCGTTTTCACGCAAGCGGTCGGCCCCTTCGACAACAACCTGCTCGCCAGCTTTGACGCCGTCCGGCAGCGCCGTTTGCTCGCCATAAACAGCACCCGGCGTTACCGCGCGCATACTGACCGTCAAATCGTCGTTGACGATATAGACAAACGCGCCGGCATTGCCTGTCTGGATCGCGGCGCTGGGCACTATCGTCACGTCATGCAAGGTGTCTATTTTCATCCTGATATTGACGAACTGGTTCGCGAACAGCGCGGTATCGTCGTTGGCAAACTGGCTTTTCAACTTGACGGTGCCGGTGCCGAGGTCGATTTGATTATCGACGGCGAGCAAGCGCCCTTCCGCGAGCCTGTTTTTACCGCTGCGGTCATAGGCCTCAACCGTTAGCGTCTTACCGGCATGCAGTTGTTTCATCACGGCCGGGATCTGGTCTTCCGGTAACGTGAACACGACGGCGATAGGCTGAGTCTGCGTGATAACAACGATGCCGTTCGTATCGGCGGCTTTGACGATATTGCCCTGGTCGACGATGCGCAGGCCCAGGCGCCCGGTGATCGGCGCGGTGATTTTCGCATAGCTCAACTGGAGCCTGGCGTTGGCGACCAGGGCCTTGTCGGTGACGACGACGCCCTGATATTGCTTGACGACAGCGGCCTGCGTCGCGGTCTGCTGGGCGGCTATCGAATCCTGTTCCAGCAGCGTACGGTAACGTTCCAGGTCGATTTGCGCATTATTCAGCAAGGCCTCATCGCGCAGCAACTGCCCTTCGGCCTGCATGAGTTGTACCTCGAAAGGGCGCGGATCGATTTCGGCGAGCAAATCGCCTTCATGCACCAACGCACCTTCTTTAAAAGCGACACGCACCAGTTCGCCGTCGACACGCGGCTTTACGGTAACGGTGCGCAAACCCGTGACGGTACCCAGGCCGTTTAGGTAGATCGGCAGATCGCCTTGCACGGCGGCTTCGGCGGTGACGGCGACGATGTCCCGGCCCGGCATCTCCCGTTTGGCGACCGGTGCATTTTTTCCGGCATCGGGATTTAAACTGCGAACGCCATAAAACGCCGCCACCGCCAGCAGAACGATGACGACCGCCCAGCTTAACCGGCGCAACAAATTTCTCGATCCCGTCGGACCTGCAGTTTCTTGACGCCCACGAGGGTATTCCGGCTTCATCAGTGTTTTCAATGGCACGTTTATTAAATTTCCTAATATTGTAGGCCGATTTGTTGCGTGCCTTTCGTGTTTTTCGTGGACTGAATTCAACCCGCCGTCTCCTCGACGATTTGCTTGGCAGGATAGCGGACTTTACGCGTCGCCGACTTCCTGACCGCGAATGTGATCTTAAGCCGTTTCCAGCCCATCACGACCGAACTGACGCCCAGCACCAGGCCGAACGACACCCAAAGCAGCATCCAGGCATCCCACAGCGGACGGTGATTTAGCCAGCCGAAGTCCCAGTAATGCAAAGCTGAAAAAAGCCAGCGATAAACACGCCGGCTCCTGTCCAGTTTAGCCAGCAACTTGCCGTCTTGCGGATCGATGTAAAGGCGCGTGCCGGCCTCATCGCCCAAAGTCACCAGCAGCACCGGCAGCGGTTTTTCCATCGCGCTTTGATTGTGCCTGGGATAATAATAGCTGTCGTATTCATTCAAAACGACCTGGCTTGCCACACGGCTTTTTGGCGCCACGCGCCCTGCCGCCGCGAGCAACGACGCTTCATCGAAACGGGCTCGTGCGCCTTCAGGCGTCTGCGCCAGGCGTTGACCGTCGCGCGTGTAAGCCAGCAACACGGCGGCGTCACCCAAGCGCTTCCAGTCCAGTTCGACCACATCGGCACCGTCAACGGCGGCGGCGAGCGTCACCGGCAGCACGGGTTGCCAGACGCGCATCGCCTCGGGCCAAGCGTTGCCTAGATAGCGGGCGATTTCCTGGCGGCTCGGATTCGCCTGCGAAAACAGCTTGCCCGGATTGGTCGAAATGAACCCGCTTAAGGCCCAAAAAAGCGCGACGGTGCCGCCCAACAAGCCGGTCCAGAAATGCCATTTAAACCAGAATTCGCGATAAGGCTGGGTGCGGCCTTCGGAATAAGTCGCCTTGCCGCCGAAACCCGGCCGCCAGCGCAGCCAGCCGATGATCAGGCCGGTCAGGGTCGCCAGCGTCGCGGACAAGCCCAGCCAAAGCTGCACGTCATTGCGGACATGGCCCAAGCCGACAGCATCCAAGGGTTTCAATAAATGCAGCCAATTGCCGGCCCAGTAAAAAGCGCGCTCCTGCCGGGTAGAGACATGCAAGACTTCGCCGGTTCGCGCGGAAATCAACAACTCGCCGCCATCGTCGCCGACGGCGATATGATGGAAAGGGCTTAACGCATCCTGGTTACGCAGCATAATCGTTTTATCGATCGTATCCAGGTGCCTGGCATTAGCTAAACCGTCCTCGCCACCTGCTTCAAACCAATGTTCGGCAATTTTCAAGGCCTGATCGACCGAGGTTTTGCG
>SCST01000280.1 GCA_004299465.1 Methylovulum sp.
GGCGTTGTCGGCCAATCGGCGCTTTGCTGCACATTGCCCGGCTTCAATGGCGATGACAGCGCCATCGTCTATGGCCAATTCAACAACTTTACGCAAGCCACCGGGTTTTCACTCATGCGCCAAGCGGTCGCAAACGATTGGGTAACAACCAGCGGCAAGTCTACTGTCTGGCTTAGCGACGGCTATGCGGGCGTGATCTACCGGCGCGGAACCTATACCGTACCCGAAGCAAAGGTGGTCGCCAATCCAATAGAGCTGGCTTTCGGCAATCAAAAAGGGTTTAAGAGCACGGTCCTCTTTACTAATAACGGTTCCGCGGCAACCACGCTCGGCGACATAAGCATCTTACCGGCAACGGCTAAATTCTCAATCGAAAGCGACAGTTGTACCGGAGTAGGCCTGGAACCTTCGGCAACATGCAGCGTTGATGTCTTGTTTGCCGGAGGCACCGGGCTATTGGGCGGCACTTTGAATGTACCTTTGCCGGACGACAATAAAAAGCTGGCGGTGACGCTCAGCGGCGGAATCAAACTTAAAGTGCGTACAGGAAAAATCACCTTTAACGTAGCGACGCCAAACAAGGATCAATTCAGCTTTTCCGGCCAATTGACCGGAGCCGAAAACGTCAGCTTAACGGCAATCAAGTCGATCAGTTTCGTGTTGGGCAGTTTTAAACAAGACATCACGGGCTTTACAAAAACCGGCGGACTCTTGAAATTCCACTCGGATAAAGCCGGCGTTGCCGATTTAACCATCAACTTAGTCTCGGGGGCTTTTTCGATAAGCGGCGGCAAGCTTGATTTAAGCAAACTCGCCAATACGCCCCAAGTTGGTTTGCAGCTCAATAAAACAATGGATTGCAGTAAACCTAAGTTTAACACGGCGCAAACTCAATCATGGACATTCGACAGCACTAAGCAAACACAAACAACGTGTACGAAATTGTTTAAGTAATTGTCAACGGCGCAACGCCTTATGTTTATTGTTTAACATTTTTCCATCAGCTCTCAGGGCAAGCCTATGAGCTGATGTTTTGTTATATCTAAATCTATTACGCTATTGTTCATTTCGGACTCCTCATTGCACCGTTTAAAAATCCCCGGCGTTTTTTACTGTGCCGGAGTGGGTGTGGAGTCCGTATCTTCAAGCTAAGAGGTTAATTCAAAAGATAAAATTAAGCAATGAAACTTAATATAATCCGTTTTATTAAAGAAGATATTTGGTTGTTGCACGAGCAAAAACTGCCGTTATTTAATGCGCTGATCATCAAGTCTCTAAAAATAGCGATCTTATCTGTCCAGGGCTTCTCCCGTGACCTGTGCCCGTTAAGGGCGTCCGCATTAACGCTATACAGCATACTGTCGATAGTGCCTGTCATCGCGATGCTGTTTGGTATCGCCAAGGGTTTCGGCTTTGAAAAACTGCTGGAGCAACACTTGCTTGAACAAGCCGCGCAGCAAGATAAGTTGGTGCTGCAGCTCTTCGGTTTTGCGCAAAACCTGCTGGACAGCGCTAAAGGCGAAGTGGTTGCTGGGATTGGCATTACCGTCCTGTTTTGGACGATTATCAATATGATCGGCAATATCGAAGAGTCATTTAACTCTATCTGGAAAATAGGCAAAGGGCGGTCAATTAGCCGTAAATTTAGCGATTATTTATCGCTGATGTTATTGGCCCCGGTTTTATTAATCACTTCCGGCAGTATGACGGTATTCCTGCAAACAAAAATAACCTGGCTG
>SCST01000281.1 GCA_004299465.1 Methylovulum sp.
GCGCAATACTCCCGCTGGATGACAGCGAAGGCGCTGTGAAGCTGGTGATGCCCGGCGATAAGACCGGCGGCAGGGATGTGTTTCATTTGAGCAGCATTGTCGTTCGTTCGGCACCCTAAGCAAACGCAAGGCGCTCGGTCGGTGCGCTCGCCGGGCGTTGTTTTCACCAAAAATAGGGGATGCAATGAAGAACACTTTTTCGCCGCCGAATAGTCGGCAAATAGCCATGCCCAAGCCTGATAAATGGCGCTATTACCTGTACTTGTCGGTAATTTGGCTTGTTTCCCCGCTTGTGCAGGATGCGGTTTATGCCGCAGGTGCTATCTCCGGGGACACAGTGTTTATCGAAAACAACACGGCCTTTCCGAATGCTTCGGGTTTGAGCGCGACATTCAGTACGCAAACGGCCATCGATTTGGACAACGAATTTTTCCAGCCTCTGGGAAGCAACGGCAGGTCCTGTTCGACTTGCCACCTGCCGGAAGAGGGCTGGAGCATCACGCCGAAGGGCGTACAGCAACGCTTCAATGGCAGTGGAGGAGGCGAGGCTATTTTTCGCACCAACGACGGCGCCAACTCGCAACATGCGAAGGTTTCGACGCTCAAGGCGCGTCGCGTGGCCTATAGTTTATTGCTCAATAAAGGCGTCATCAGGATGGGTATCAAGGTGCCAGAGAATGCCGAATTTGAATTGATTGACATCAGCGATCCTTATGGTTTCGCCACCGTTAATGATCTCAATCCGTCATTTGAATTCTCGTTATTCCGCCGTCCGCTTCCGGCGACTAATTTAAAGTTCCTGAGCGCCGTTATGTGGGATGGCCGGGAGACCGTTTCCGGGCGGTCCATTCATTATGACCTGACCAGGCAGGCAAATAACGCCACGACAGGGCATGCGCAGGGGCAACCGCTGAGTTCCGCGCAACGTCGGCATATCGTCGAGTTCGAAACCGCGTTATTTACCGCGCAGGTCTACGATAACGATGCCCAGGTATTAAATGTTTCGGGCGTTAAAGGCGGGCCGGTCGCGTTATCGAAACAAGGTTTTTACAAGGGTATTAATGATTTTTTCGGCGACGGTAAAACGGGCCAGCCCCACAATTCCAGGGTATTCAAGCTGTACGATGCCTGGAATGATTTGATGGTGACGGCGCCGACAGACATCCGGGCGGCAGTTGCCCGCGGACAGCAGCTTTTCAACAGCAAACCTATTGTCATCTCCGGTGTTCCAGGTCTTAACGATGCGCCGGGATTCGGCAATATTGATGTTATTAACGGCACTTGCAGCACTTGCCATAATACGCCGAATGCGGGCAGCCATTCTGCCAGCCGGTTCCTGAATATCGGCGTTAGCGACGCGGCGCAACGCACATCTGACATGCCGCTCCATACCTTGCGCAATAAAGCGACCGGTGAACTGCTGAAAAGTACCGATCCCGGACGTGCGCTTATTACCGGAAAATGGCAGGATATAGGCCGTTTTAAGGTCCCGGTGTTGCGAGGCCTGGCTGCCAGGGCGCCGTATTTTCATAACGGCATGGCCAAGGAATTGGGGAATGTGCTGGATTTTTACGACAGGCGTTTCCAGATCGGCTTTGATAACCGGGAACGCCTGGATTTGATTCTGTTTTTGAGATCGCTATGAAAGTTTCAGAGGCATCTGTACAAGGTCATAGCTCACTTTTTGACTGGAGAAAGCTATGCTGGACGTTGATATAAAATTCTCAAAAGGACGCTTGCCGATCCAGGTCAAGTTTAAATTGAATCATATCAACGCCGGAATTTTCGGCTTGTCCGGTTGCGGGAAATCCTGCTTGATGTCAATGCTGGCGGGTTTGCTTAAACCGGATGAAGGGCGTATAGCCCTGGATAAAGAAACGCTGTTTGATAGCCGTAACCATATTAACCAGCTTGTGAACCATCCCGCTATCGCGCTGGTTTCTGACGATGTCCCGCTCAATACCGGCAAGACCATCAGGGAAAACCTGCTGGTGCGCTATGACCAACAGCCGGTAACTCAACGGCGTTTCGATTTTTCGACGATTGTTGATTTGCTGAAGCTTGAACATTTGCTTGATTTTCGGGCCCAGCATCTCTCCCGTAGCGAAAAGCTGCGAATTCTGCTGGGTCGCTCGCTGTTGGCCGCTCCGCGCGTTTTGTTGCTGGACGATGCATTCTCATCCCTGGACGACAATCTTAAATTGCCGATATACCGTTTTCTGCATTATGCCCATGAAAAGCACCGTATCGGCATACTTCATAGCTCATCGACGCTCAACGAGGCATTACGGCTAACTGATTTCTTGATTCTAATGGCGGATGGCGAAGTGTTGGCGGCGGACTTCCTGCAACAGATTGTCGCTAACCAGCATCTTCTTGAATCGGCAGCCGGGCCGGCTATTGATAATATCCTTCCCATCACAGTAGTGGAACACGACCCGGCTTATGGCTGCACCTTGGCGATGTTTTTCGGAATACGCCTGGTATTGCCATATACGCCGCGCGCAATTCGCGGCAATAGCTATCATATCGGCTTACGCTCGC
>SCST01000876.1 GCA_004299465.1 Methylovulum sp.
TGATCAAGCAGGGTGAGGTAATTACTGATGGTAAAGGAAGGCCAGAAAGATTAAAGACGCAGGACATTAAGCACGATGAGAGCAGCGTTTACCACGTTCGACTCTTTCCAACCCGTCCAGTCTTTCGGTAGCGTAACGCCATTCGGCAATCGGATCGTCATGTCTACGGCCATGGCAGCAGTCCCTCTTGCTCCATACGGTTCAGATAGTCACGCCCCTGTCGCTCGGTCACAGAGAGCTCTTTGGCTATCCGTCGTATCAGCTCGGCCCGCATCGATCTCATCGTTCCTTTTGCACAGGAGTCGAGCTTGACCTGGTTCTTCTTCAGGTAATTGTGGACAAGCTCTGCAGCCAGTTCCAATTCGCCCCTTGCTGCTGCATCGAACAGTGTCCCAAGTGGAACAGCTCCGAACTTCGGTAGACGGACCGAGTATGCATCTCGGCATCTGGAGATAACACCCTTGTCTCGTCGAAGCGCCTCGGCGAGACGTTCTTGCTTGAAGTCAGGAAACAGCCGACCGGTCGAGGCCAGCGAGCGGGATTCGAAGTAGGCGTCCCACTGGCCTTTCATCGTATTGACAAACGCCTCTCCGATGCTCTGCAGCAGCGGAACCTGATTCTCAAGTTCTATAAGATCCTGGTTCCGCTGGTTTGTCGCATAGCGCTTGAGGTTCGCCATTGCCGGGACGAACACCTCGGCAGTCCATTGTCCATCATCGTCGCGTGACACCTCGATCTCAAGGTCGGCCTCCCGGCGAACGCCACCGAACGTAACCCCTTCATCCCTCCAGTCCGACCCGGCGTCATCATGCGGTTCGCTGAAGTCACCCTCATCGTCCGTCTCGCCGTCGTATTCCGCGCCCTCTGAAAACTCATTGTCTTCAAGTACAAGATCCGCCGGGTGCATATTCGCACCTGACTCGTCATCAATATCCATCACATCGATGGCAGCCCCCAACTCCGCTTCGCGCTCTTGCAGAGACCGAACCGTCGTGGGAATTCCTCGTTTAGGTTTAGACTCGTCAACTCGATTCGTCTCTCTTTTCTTTCCAGGTGCCGTTCCAGACCGAGTGCTCCTTGCGATTGCTCGTGCCATGTTGTTATCTCCCAGGCCAGCCAAGCAGCACCTGTGCCCGTGGTGAAGTCAAAGGCAGGGTCACAGGCTCACCATCCTGAAGTTCCTTGAGAAGCGCTTGCCAATTCCCAAAGGCCAGCGCCCCCATCGGATCGCTCGCACGTCCGGCAGCACGGCGTATACTCTTGAGATCCGCATCCTGAAGCGCTCGCCTGATGACTTCTGCATGTTTTTCATACACACTGTCTTTG
>SCST01000282.1 GCA_004299465.1 Methylovulum sp.
CTTGCCATCGGCTTGCACGGTGACGGAGTTACCCTCTTCATAACCACCCAAGTCAGTAGTGACTTTACCGTCGCCGCCAAAGCTCTTGTCCAACGAACCATCAGTATTGTAGCGTACCAAGGCGAAGTCGTTATTGCTACTTCCACTTCCACTTCCGCCCAATAGAATTTTGCCATCGGCTTGCACGGCGACTGAGTGACCCCGTTCATCATCGCCGAAGTCGGTAGTGACTTTGCCGTTGCTGCCAAAACTGGTGTCCAACGAACCGTCGGTATTGTAGCGTACCAAGGCGAAGTCATAGGAGCTTCCAATATTGCTCCACCCACCCAATAAAATCTTGCCATCGGCTTGCACGGTGACTGAGTTACCATCATCATTACCACCAAAGTCGGTGGCGACTTTTCCGCCGCCAAATAAAAAAGTTGGCGCCGTATTAGCGGTAAGTATATCGGCGCCAACGTCGCTTGCTAAACCATGTCTGTTTTTGACTAGACTGTCGTTAATAATCAGTTGACGTGATGCAGTTGTTTGGCTCATGGCGGATGTCTCTTGACAAGTTATCGTGAGGGCTGAGTTTTAAGGCGGTTGAGGCTGGGCATTAGTAAACTTGCTGGGTTATACGCTAATACGGGTGCATCAGCAACTTTCAAATCCTTAGTGACAAGCGCGTCATCACCAGAGGTAATGCCCGATAATTAAAAACGGCTGCAACGAATACAACATGCCTTTCTGAACAACAAAGCCGGCTACTGTACTTAACACACGAAAAACTCCCACAGTCCTCCCATTACATCCCCTGCGTTTTAGCCGATACTACACACCATGTTGTGAAAGCGGCTACCCAACGCAATGAAAAAGCCGCATTGCTAATTGTTACAGAAATGACCCAAACGCTTTACGTTAAGGCCATTTATTCCAGCCAAAATCATGGGGAACACCAAAATGACCAGATTGCCCGAAACCGTCACCAGCAAATTCACCGACTTGTTCGCCGCGCTGCACTACGCTGCCGATGATTTGAAAATTGTCGGGCAGGAAGCCATGTTAAGCGGCGATTTTTCGCAGGTGACCGACAGCATGGAAGCCTGCCGCAAGCTGCAAGCGTTAGAAACCGACATCAAAGCCGCCGTGAACAACTTCCACACGAAAAGCGCGACGCACCCAACCGAAAAAACCAGCTATCACAAACACGACAAAAAAATCACCCGCAAGCATGACGGCAAACACTTACGGGTTTCGGTGGCAGGCCAGATCATTGAAGAATCCACTATCAAGGATACGTTTGTTAAAACCCTGAAAGTGCTTGGTCTGGAGCGGGTGGCGGAATTGAATAAAATCGTTGCCAAGACGCCGCTGGTTAGCAGGACAAAAGCCAACGGCTATCAATCACAACGACAGTGCGACGGTTGGTGCGTTACTACCCACGTTAGCAAAGCCACTGCCAAAATGATGTTGGAAGACATCGCCAAGGCGCTAAAGGTGCCGTTAAAGATCGAATGTATAGAACGGTGAGGGCAGCCGTCGGCTTAAAACCACAACACAAAAGCTCAGGACAATAAGCCAGTTTGCGCTTAACCAAGGCACTGCATCAAAACAACAAAAATCCAAAGGTAAAACCATGACCGAACAAAACACCCTGTCAATTTCTGAACTGCAACAACAAGCCAATGCGGGCGATGCCCAGGCGCAATTTGATTTAGCTTGTCGTTTAGCTGGACGGATTGAGATGGTAAGTAGTGAATTGTGGCCTAAATTTTATGAGTCACTGCGTGATTTTCTTGGCGATGAAGATTACGACACTGCAACAATACTAATATGGCTTACTAAGGCGGCTGAACAAGGCCTAGTTAGTGCTCAACTGGCATTAGGTTTACATTATCTTAGAGGTATAAATCAAGACCTTTTTGATAAAGCAAAAAAATCACTTGACGCGAATAAAAATACGGATACTGAGGGCGCAACACTATTTACTTCGCTGTGCATAGAGAATGGAAAAAATGCAAATCTGGCCTTTACATGGCTTAAAAACGCCGCAGAACAAAACTGCACCGAGGCCCAATATTTATTGGCGGTTTGCTATCAGGATGGCATAGGTATCAAGCAAAACTATGAACTGGCCTTTGCTTGGTTTGATAAATTGGCTGCACAAGGTTTTGCCGCCGCCCAATGTGACTTGGCTAGGGCTTACCACGAAGGAAAAGGGGTTGAACAAAATAACGAACTGGCTTTGGCATGGCTAAACAAGGCGGTCGAACAAACCGATGCACATATCGCCACAGCTGATCCATGGAGACTCGCATTGAGACTCTCAAGACTTGAACACATCCAACAGTTCCCACATCATTACCCGGATGATCATAGCAAATATGTCCCCGAAGCCTATATTTTAATGGGCGAACTA
>SCST01000283.1 GCA_004299465.1 Methylovulum sp.
CTGACCTGGAACCGGTTTTATATCCTGGTGTTTTGCTTGCTGGTGTTTGTCATGCTGTTGCAAATCCTCAAGCGCACGCGGCTGGGACTGGAAGTGCGGGCGGTCGCGCAAAACCGCAAGATGGCCAGGGCGATGGGCATTCCCACCGATAAAGTGGACGCGATGACCTTCGGTCTGGGCTCGGGCATCGCCGGCGTGGCCGGTGTCGCGTTAAGCCAGATCACCAATGTCGGGCCGAATTTGGGGCAAGCCTATATCGTCGATTCCTTTATGGTCGTCGTGTTCGGCGGCGTCGGCAATTTATTGGGCACACTGGTGGCCGGATTTTCGTTAGGTATAGCCAACAAGTTTTTAGAACCCTTTGCCGGGGCGGTGCTGGCGAAGATTCTGGTATTGGTTTTTATCATTTTATTTATCCAGAAACGCCCGCGGGGCTTGTTTCCGCAAAAAGGCAGGGCGGCGGATTCTTAGGGAAATTAAATGGGTAGGTGGGGTTACGCTCGTTCCCAAGCTCCGGCTCTCATCGTTATACACAACACTGTCTCGTCTCCGGGGAATCCCCCTGTAGGGCGTGCCGTGCGCGCCTTGGGAGCTAAGGCGCGCACGGCACGCCCTACGTTGTATTCCGGCATCTCCGCCTGAATGATGGTCTCCCGCAGACTTGTGTATAAAGATGAGAGCTCCGGCTTGGGAACGCAGGATAGGAAGCTCTGGCTTCCCGAATTATCGAAGCTAGAGCTTCCGAGGCCAGATTCCCAAGCTGGAGCTTGGGAACCAGATAACAAAACATTCATGAGGCTTTGAGATGAAATTAACGGCATTGGCCCAAGATAAAACCTGCGCAGCGGTACTGACCGTGCTGGCGGCGGTGACTGTGATCATCCCCTTCTGCAACCTGGTGTTGCCGGCCGATTCGCCGCTGCATTTTTCGGCCTACACCGTTTCGGTGCTGGGCAAATACCTGACTTTTGCGCTGTTAGGCCTGTCGCTGGATCTGGTCTGGGGTTATTGCGGTATTCTGGCCTTGGGCCACGGCGCGTTTTTCGCATTGGGCGGCTATGCAATGGGCATGTATTTGATGCGCCAGATCGGCACACGCGGCGTCTACGGCGATCCGCTGCTGCCCGACTTCATGGTGTTCCTAAACTGGAAGGAACTGCCGTGGTACTGGTTCGGTTTCGACCATTTCGGCTATGCGCTGCTGATGGTCGTGTTGGCCCCCGGCGCGCTCGCGTTTGTGTTCGGCTGGCTGGCGTTCCGCTCCCGCGTGACCGGCGTGTATCTGTCGATCATGACGCAAGCCTTGACTTACGCGTTGCTGCTGGCGTTTTTCCGCAATGAAATGGGCTTCGGCGGCAATAACGGCCTGACCGACTTTAAAGACCTGCTTGGCTTTAATATCCAGTCCGAAGGCGTGCGCGCCGTGCTGTTGATGATGTCCGGCCTGACCCTGATCGTAGCCTTCCTGCTGTGCCGCTGGCTGGTCAACACAAAGCTGGGCCGCGTCGTCACGGCGATACGCGACCAGGAATCGCGAGTGCGTTTTTTGGGATACCGCGTCGAAATGTTTAAGCTGTGGATCTTCGTGTTCGCGGCGATGCTCGCCGGTATCGCCGGAGCCTTGTATGTGCCGCAGGTCGGCATCATCAATCCTAGCGAATTCTCGCCGTTGAACTCGCTGGAAATCGTCGTCTGGGTCGCGATGGGCGGGCGCGGCACGCTATACGGTGCGATCATCGGCGCGGTGCTGGTCAATTACGGCAAAACCGTCTTGACCGGGCTGTTGCCGGAAATCTGGCTGTTTACGCTGGGCGCGGTGTTTATCGTCGTGACCCTGCTGTTGCCCGACGGCATCGTCGGCTTGCTGAAGCGCAGATTAAAGGAGCAGCCCGCATGAATGCTTATGCCGAAAACCTGTTTATTGAGGACGACAAGATCAAGGCCGGCAGCAGTCTGTTTGTCGAAGGCGAGGTCGATACGCGGCACGGGCCGATACTCTATATGGAAGACGTCAGCGTCAGTTTTGACGGTTTTAAGGCCTTGAATCGGCTGTCGCTGTATATCGATGCCGGAGAATTGCGCTGCCTGATCGGCCCTAACGGCGCCGGCAAAACGACGTTGATGGACGTGATTACCGGCAAAACCCGCCCCGATAGCGGCTCGGTGTTTTTCGGACAAACCATCGATTTATTGCAAATGGACGAACCGGCGATTGCCGAAGCGGGCATCTGCCGCAAATTCCAGAAACCCAGCGTGTTCGACGCGTTGACGGTGTTCGAGAACCTGGAGCTGGCGCTGAAAGCCGATAAAAGGACTTGGGCGACGCTGTTTTTCCGTCTGAGCGGCGAGCAGCGTGACCGTATCGACGAAATCATCGAAACGATAGGCTTGCACGATTGCCACCGCTCGCGTGCCGGCATCCTGTCGCACGGACAGAAACAATGGCTGGAAATCGGCATGTTGCTGATGCAGGAACCGAAAGTGATGCTGGTCGATGAACCGATAGCGGGCATGACGCACCAGGAAGTCGAACGCACGGCCGAATTATTATTGTCGTT
>SCST01000006.1 GCA_004299465.1 Methylovulum sp.
CTTACCTCGCTGCTGTCCGCCGCGCACGACGCAAGCCGCCATTCCCAGGGTTACTGTTGCCGGGTCGGTTTGGAAACACCCGGTTTTAGCTTGTGGGGGCTTGCTTTAGCTACGGAGTTTATCCAGGCATCATTGTTCCGCTGTAACTTTGGCTTTGTCGCAACGCTTCAGCTTTTTAGTCCGGTGGTCGTTTGACCTGGGCTGTATGGCTTGGCCTAACATGTCAGTTAAAGGGACGCGCCGACCGGTGGCGATTTTGGAGTTCGGTTTTTATCAGGGTTCAGCGGCTTCGCTAGCTTTCTCAACAGCGCGCCCCTTACCTCTACGTTAGGCAATTCAAGCTGGAGAAATCATGTTCAAAAAAGTATTAGTGCTAGCAGGAATGTTTGCAATTAGCGGATCGGTATCTGCTGCTTGTAGCTCCTCCGATTTGTCAGGAACTTGGTATATGTATTTTGGTAAAGATGCGCCAGGATTCATTAAATTCACCATACCAAGTAATAGCAATACTATGACAAACACCGGTTTCTACAAACCGGGTTCCTCTACAAAAACAATATCAGGATCGTTGACAGTTGACACAACATGCCATGTCAAAGGGCGGCTTGTTGCTAACTCTACTGATATAAACACAGTTGATGCAAGAATTAGTAAAGGCAAAGATAGTATGTCTGGCATGTTTTGGAACTCTACAACATCTTTAGGCCCTTCCTTTTCAGCAATTAAACAGTGATAGTGATAACTCGTAAGGTAGATTCTCAAATAGACAATTCATTTTGTTTCGGCCTGTAAATGACTCGAGTCGTTCCTACTTTTTCCTACTTCAGAGGAGTTTTTATGCAACCCCTTGCAACACGTTGGTTGGTTTTGCCCTTGGTATACTGTGCTTCATTGCCATTACTGGCGGCGGACAAACCCTTAAACGACACGGGTATCACCACCTGTGTCGATGTTTTTAACAACAGACTGTCCTGTCCCGTTAGCGACTATCCCAATCAAGACGCGGAAGCGGGACGCGATGACTTAGCGGCACAAAGCAAACTGAAAAAAATCGGTGGCGGTCATGCCGGTTTTGACTTTAGCAAAATTGCCAACGACGGCTCGGTCTTGCCTGCTTATGCACGATTTGGCTCAGGTGCAAAGGACTGGGCATGTACCCGCGATAATGTCACTGGCTTACTTTGGGAAATCAAAACCAATGATGGCGGTTTGCGTGACCAAGACAGTACGTTCAGTTGGTACAATCCCAATAAGAAAACCAACGGAGGTAACGCGGGCTATCAAAACCAAGGCAATTGCACTGGTGGTATTGCTTGCAATACCTACGCTTATGCCCAAGCGGTCAATAAGCACGGTTTGTGCGGTAAAAAAGATTGGCGGCTACCCAGCCTTGATGAATTGGACTCGTTGATTAATTACGATTTTTATTCACCGGCGATAGATCGCGATTATTTTCCTGATCTTCCTGATCTGACCCTTTACACCACTAGCTTTTGGTCTTCGCCCTCCGAGGCAGCGGATTATGCGTGGGCCGTTAACTTCAAGGGCGGCAGCGATAGCTACGAGTTTAAGGGCAGCAGCCAGTTAATTCGGCTCGTGCGTGCGGGACAGTGATTTTTTGTTTTTTGTGAGGATTAATGATGCGAAACCTATTTTTAGTATGTGTTGGACTGATGTGTAGTCCACTGGCTAACGCACAAACTTGTAACCAGGCAATAACTGCCACTGCCCCCACCAGCCGTTACACGCTGTTTACTAACGGCACAGCACTGGACAAACAAACGGGCTTAATCTGGATGCGTTGTGCGGAGGGACAAACTTGGGATGGTAAGACCTGTCAAGGCGTTGCCGATACCCTCGGTTGGCAAGTGGCTTTGCAATATGCTGAGAGCGTGGTCTTTGCCGGTAAAAGCGATTGGCGATTGCCCAATATCAAGGAATTAAAGTCATTACGTGAATTACGCTGTTATCCTGCGATTAATTTGACCGTATTTCCCAATACAGCAGACTCTTTAGACTCTTTGTTTTGGTCTTCTTCGCCCTACGCTTACGTCGGTGGTGGCCCGCTTGCGTGGGTCGTCGGCTTCAATAACAGCGACCTTCACGGCGAGTTTCTGATTGGGGACGGGGGCGGCTTAGTTAGGCTAGTGCGCGGTGGACAGTGATTTTTTTTGGTCTTTGGCTTTAAAAACTGAATTTAACGGGGCAGCTATGTAAAAATGGCTTGCCCTTTTTTTATCGAAATAAAACAGAAAAAAACACGGAGTTAGGTCTTTCAATCACGCATCTTGCCTAACCTTGCACTCAACCGGAGCGCGGCGATGAAGCGGTTTTGTTTTTTCCAGCTTCCGTGCGCCGCGCCCGATTAGCTT
>SCST01000788.1 GCA_004299465.1 Methylovulum sp.
GGCGAGCGGATCGGGTTCTACTATCATATCAAGCTGGAGCCGGGCTTTTTCTTCCAGTACAGCACGGCGGAAAAAATCTGCACTTATCTCAGCGACCGTATAAGCGTTGCGTATCCGGTTGCCAAAACGCAAGATGACGGGGATGTTGGTGGTATTGCCGGGAACATGAGCGCCGATGATATAGCCATCATCGGCTTAAGCGGGCGCTACCCGAAAGCCGGCAATATCGACGCGTTCTGGGAATATCTGAAAAACGGCGTCGATTGCATTACCGAAATCCCTGAAGATCGCTGGGATTACCGCGACACCCGGTACACACGGCAAAGCCGCTGGGGCGGTTTTATCGACGGCGTCGATTGTTTTGACCCGCTGTTTTTCAATATTTCGCCCAGCGAAGCGGAAACGATGGACCCGCAGGAGCGGTTGTTCCTCGAAACCGCCTGGCATACCATCGAAGACGCCGGTTATAGCCGCCAATCCTTACAGCAGGCATTCGGTGGCAAGGTCGGCGTTTTTGTCGGCGTGATGTACGGCGAATACCAGTTGTTCCGCGATAACGATGATGCCGATGTGCCGTTTTTATTTTACGGCTCCATCGCGAACCGCGTTTCTTATGTGTTCGATTTTCACGGCCCCAGTATGGCGGTCGATACCTTGTGCTCGTCATCACTGACGGCCTTGCACCAGGCCGTCGCCAGCGTCAGGCGCGGGGAATGCGCGGCGGCGATCGTCGGCGGCGTTAACCTGTCGCTGCATCCGAACAAATATCGGTTGCATGCACAACTGGCGATGTCGTCCAGCGACGGCCGTTGCCGCAGCTTCGGCGCGGGCGGCGACGGCTTCGTGCCGGGCGAGGGCGTAGGCGCGGTGCTGATCAAACCGGCCCGTCAGGCCGTTAACGACGGCGACCACATCTATGCCGTGATCAAGGCCACGGCGATCAACCACGATGGCAAAACCTACGGCTATACCGTGCCGAACCCGAATGCGCAGGCCGACATGATCCTTTCGGCATTGGCGGAAGCGGGCATAGCCCCGCAAGCGGTTAGCTATGTCGAAGCGCACGGCACCGGCACGGCGCTGGGTGACCCGGTCGAAATCACCGGCCTTAGCAAAGCCTTTGGCCGGACTACCGACGCTGTGCAGTATTGTGCGCTGGGCTCGGTCAAATCCAATATTGGCCACCTGGAAGCCGCCGCCGGTATTGCCGGGCTGACCAAAATCCTGCTGCAAATGAAGCACCGGCAACGCGCGCCGTCGCTGCATTCGGCGCAAACCAATCCCAATATCAACTTTGCCAAAAGCCCGTTTTACATCCCGCAAACGCTGGAAGCCTGGCCCAGGCCGCGCATAGACGGCATAGCGCATCCGCGGCAGGCCTGCCTGTCATCATTCGGGGCCGGCGGCGCCAACGCGCATGCCGTTATCGCCGAATATAATGACGCCGCTATCGCCGATACGGCAGGCAGCGAACCGCAACTGGTCATCCTGTCGGCTAAACGGCAGGACCGGC
>SCST01000284.1 GCA_004299465.1 Methylovulum sp.
CCGTGGCCGTTCACTGCCGCACAGGCAGCTTAGAAAATAGAGTGCCGGTAGTGCTCGGCAATCGTCTCGTTCACTGCCGCACAGGCAGCTTAGAAAATTGGTAACGCTGACTAGGGAATCCCTTTTTCTGTTCACTGCCGCACAGGCAGCTTAGAAATTTATCGTCGGCGCTCATCATGCGCGGAAACCGTTCACTGCCGCACAGGCAGCTTAGAAAGGTTAAGGCCGGGGAACCTATGGATACTTTTTGTTCACTGCCGCACAGGCAGCTTAGAAATATTACTGGAGCCGGTATCAAAACCATTTTAAGTTCACTGCCGCACAGGCAGCTTAGAAAGATGATCGGAGGCCATGTGGATGCAATCAGGCGTTCACTGCCGCACAGGCAGCTTAGAAACTGGAGAACAAGAAGAACTCGCAGAATTTGGGGTTCACTGCCGCACAGGCAGCTTAGAAAAGCATTCAGCAATTCAGCCTTGATACTCATAAGTTCACTGCCGCACAGGCAGCTTAGAAAGTCCGCAAGCTGTAGCACTTGGACCAACAAGGGTTCACTGCCGCACAGGCAGCTTAGAAATGTGTAAAATCATCCCAACCCGATTTCACCACGTTCACTGCCGCACAGGCAGCTTAGAAATAACGCTGGTAATCCGCCAATCTCTGAATTAGGTTCACTGCTGCACAGGCAGCTTAGAAATGCCGATGATGAGGATTTAGGCGCTTTGCCGGGTTCACTGCCGCACAGGCAGCTTAGAAAAGTATCTTTGGCCGTGACGCCGTATGACGACAGTTCACTGCCGCACAGGCAGCTTAGAAAGCATGGGTTTCAATCTGCACGCGCTGATCGCCGTTCACTGCCGCACAGGCAGCTTAGAAAAGATGCAAGTATCGTACAAGGGCTTTATCCAGGTTCACTGCCGCACAGGCAGCTTAGAAAAGTAACACGGGGAAATCGCTGGTCGTTGTCGTGTTCACTGCCGCACAGGCAGCTTAGAAAGTTACCAATCCATAAGCGTTCATTGTACGGGTCGTTCACTGCCGCACAGGCAGCTTAGAAAATTGGTCGCGTGGAATGCCAGCAGGGTTTGAGGTTCACTGCCGCACAGGCAGCTTAGAAAAGTGGGTTAAAGATACCGGTCAGATAGGCCCAGTTCACTGCCGCACAGGCAGCTTAGAAAAATATATCGCCAGCGCCATTAATCACTAGACTGTTCACTGCCGCACAGGCAGCTTAGAAAGGATTGCCGTGGATTATCCTGGCAATACCCGCGTTCACTGCCGCACAGGCAGCTTAGAAAAAATTTCTTAGGGCGTTTGATACGACTGATTTGTTCACTGCCGCACAGGCAGCTTAGAAATCTCGAAGGCGAGTTGATGGCCGATATGAGCCGTTCACTGCCGCACAGGCAGCTTAGAAATTTCCATTGCGCGCGATTGGCGTGCGCGGCGAGTTCACTGCCGCACAGGCAGCTTAGAAATAATAGATGCTTGGCGTTGACACCGTAAGTATGTTCACTGCCGCACAGGCAGCTTAGAAAATGTGAGATATATATGCCCGGAATGCGCCTGCGTTCACTGCCGCACAGGCAGCTTAGAAATAAATTGTGTTTTTCGCATGGCACATACTGAAGTTCACTGCCGCACAGGCAGCTTAGAAATGCAGGCTACCAACTTAATACGGGACATTATGCTTGGTGGAGTGCAAGCTTTCTTGCAAATCGGTAAATCCTTTACGCCGAGCTGTTCCGACTTAAGTTGGTAGTCGAAATGCATCGCCACATTAAAAAACTGCGCGACATCGTTCACTGCCGCACAGGCAGCTTAGAAAGAAATAAAGGAAATAATGATCGGTCAAAAAGGTTGCGATGAGTTCACTGCCGCACACCCTGCGTGATATTCAAGCAAGGTATTGGCATAATGGCCGGATAAACTTTCAGATGATCAACCAGGAGAAAAGCAATGGCGGAATTTACCATAACCGGCGATATAGACCCTTTTTTACATGTCAGCCTTAAGCGCGGCGAAAAAATTTATTGCGAATCCAATGCGATGGTGATGATGGAGCAGGCGCTGGAGCTCAAAGGTAAAATGACCGGTGGTTTGGGCAGCGCGTTGATGCGCCGTTTTGCCAACGGCGAGTCGTTTTTTCAACAGCATATCGAAGCGACGCGCGGCGACGGCGATTGCCTGTTGGCGCCGACCCTGCCGGGCGCGATAGAGATTTTAGATGTGGGCGCCTGTAGCTATATGCTGACCGACGGCGCGTTTGTCGCGGCAGAAAGCGGTGTCAATCTCAATGTACGGACACAAGGCCTGGGTTCGGCGCTGTTTGGACAGACCGGCGGTTTTTTCATTTGCGAGGCTTCGGGTGTGGGGAAACTCGCGGTATCGGGCTTCGGCTCCAGTTTTGCGCTGGATGTCGAGCCGGGTAAGGACATCATTATCGATAATGCGCATGTGGTCGCCTGGGACAGCCGTTTGCACCATGAGATTTCCGTTGCTACGCAGGGCGGGGGCGGCTTTTTGGGGCAGATCGTCAATAGTGTCACCAGCGGCGAAGGCATGGTCCTGAAGTTTTCTGGCCGGGGTAAAGTCATTATTTGCTCGCGTAATCGTCAAAATTTTGCGTCATGGTTACTTAAGCTAATACCGGGCAATGGCTGACGGGATAACCGCTTCCAATGCAGGCGCGGATTTGCCGGCTGTCATCACGGGGTCATGTTTTTAGTATATTTTCGCCCGTTCTTTTCTAATATTGAATGGGTACAGTAATGATATTTAATAAAGTTTTAGTTGGGTTAGGTTTGTCCGTCGTCGTCATGCAGCCGGTATGGGCGGGTTTGCCTGACGGCATTTCCAGCGGCGATACGACTTCGACATCAACCGTGCTGTGGGCGCGCAGCAGTCAAGCCGGTAATGTCCATTTTCAAGTTAAAGATGCCGCTAACGTTATCGTTGACCAGTCAGTATCCGTTACCGATCCTTTGGTGCCTGCAAAACTTTTTGTCAATCAACTGGATGCGGGAAAAACCTATACCTATGAAGTGACCGGTCCGAAGGGCAGAGTATCGACAGGTTCATTTAAGACAGCGGCTGCAGAAGGTAATCATGCCTTGAGTTTTGGTGTTACCGGCGATTGGCGCGGTGAATTGGCGCCGTATCCGGCTATTAAAAACGTACCGGCGCGGGAACTGGATTTCTTTATTAAACTGGGCGATACCATTTATGCGGATTATCCGAGCCCGGCTGTTTCGGCCGAGCAGGCGCAAACCCTGGAAGAATACCGCTTAAAACACGAAGAGGTTTATGGACGGCATCTTGGCATGAACAGCTTTGCCCGGCTGCAAAAGAATGTGTCGATATTCTCAACGATAGATGATCATGAAGTGCAGAATGATTTTGCCGGCGGCGCACTGGCATCAGCTTGCGGCTGCTTTCCTGAAACAACGGGCTTCGTTAATCAAACAGCGCTTTACAGCAATGGCTTACAGGCCTTTGTCGAATATAACGCGATAGCCGACCAGCGTTATCCGGTGGTCGGCGACGAGCTGACGGATGGCCGCCCTGATCTTTACCGCTCGCAACGCTATGGAAAAACTGCCGGGGTTTATATTCTCGATGCCCGTTCATTTCGGGACCTGGAGTTGGATGGCGTGACCGATATTACCAGCGCCGCGGAAATCGGCGGTTTTATCGCGCAGTCATTCGATGCCTTTACGCCCGCCACCACGCGCACGATGCTGGGCAGGAAACAATTGGATCGCCTTAAAGCCGATTTGCTGGCCGCTCAAAACGATAATATCGTTTGGAAATTCGTTGCCGTCCCTGAGCCTATCCAGAATCTCGGTGTGCTTGCCGCCTCCGACCGGTTTGAGGGTTATGCGTCAGAGCGCTCGGAATTGCTTGGCTTCATCCATGATAACGCGATTGAGAACGTCGTTTTTATTTCGGCTGATATTCACGGCACGATCATCAATGACTTGACTTACCAGCGCCGCGAAGATGTTTTAAATGCGTTGGCTACAGTGGGTAATCCATTGGCGGCGGCGCAGATTAAAACCTCTGCTTTTGAAATTACCACGGGTTCGGTGGCTTTCGAACCCGGATTCGGTGATTCGGTTCTCGCTTTACTCGCGGCTGTTCCCAACGGCGATTTATTATTGGCGCAGTTATTTGCCGGTGTCGGCGTAAGCGACCTGCAAGGTTTCAATAACCTGCCGATGGAAGTAAAAAATGCCGCATTGCAGAGCTTAATCAATTCCCAGCTTAATCCTTTAGGCTATACGCCGGTTGGTTTGCAGGATAATAAGCTGATCAAGGCAAAATTGGTGAAAGGCAGCAATACGGCGCTGTTTTCTTTTGGGTGGACCCGCTTCGATATTGCGCCTGATACTCAAATCCTGAAAATCACCACTTACGGTATAGCGCCTTATACCGAGCAAAACCTGGCCGATAACAGCGCCGAAGTCATCGGCCGTCAACCCAAAATTGTCAGTCAATTGGTCGTTAAGCCTCAATTGTAAGCGCAGTCAAAAACCGAGGAAGATTGCGGTTTTTTGCCCGTCCCGGCAGTGGCGTAGTGTTTACGCCACTGCTCATTTAGGCGTAACGTCGATTACTGAATTTAGGCCCGTTGTTGCGGCCGGCTTTTATCCCCCCCTTTCGGTGTTGTTCATGCAACGCTCAATCCACAGTTTTCAGGTTATATTTCCGCACCCGGTAGCGTAGCGTTTCGCGGGTTACGCCGAGCACCCTGGCGGCGGCGGTCAAATTATTGCCGGTGCGTTCCAGTGCGGTTTTGATAATGAACCTGTCCATATCATCCAGGGCCATGCTGCCGTCCAGCGGCAGGCAGATGCCGTCGCTGCCGGAGCCGGGATCGATGTTATCGCCGGCCTGCTGTCCGGGCAGTTGCAGCCATTGCCCAGGGAATACAGGGCCGTCGGAAAACAGCACGCAACGTTCGATGACGTTGCGTAATTCCCTGACATTGCCCGGCCAGTAATGTGCTTTAAGTTTTCTCCAAACTTCATCGGGAATGTCTTTAACCTGCTTGCCGGCTTTGGCGTTGTATTCGGCGACAAATAACGGCACCAACTCATCGAGGTCTTCGACAGCCTCGCGTAGCGGCGGCAGGATGACGCGGAATACACTTAAGCGATGGTAGAGATCGCTACGAAAACCGCCGCTTTGCGTCATCTGTTCCAGGTTACGGTTGCTGGCGGCGACAATCTGTACATCGACGCTGATTTCTTTTTCGCCGCCTAAACGCCGGACTTTGTGGTCTTCGATCACTTTCAGCAGTTTGGCCTGTAAATCCGGCGGCATTTCACCGATTTCGTCCATGAACAAGGTGCCGCCGTCGGCCTGTTCGAGCAGACCACGATGCCGTCCCGACGCGCCGGTAAATGCGCCCGGTTCATGGCCGAATAATTCCGATTCCAGCAATTCGCGCGGCAATGCCGCGCAATTGACTTCTATCATCGGTTGCTGGGCGCGCGCGCCGCCGTAATGCAGGATGCGTGCGGTCAAGCCTTTGCCGGTGCCGCTTTCGCCGCCGATAATCAGCGCGCTGAACGGTACCTGGGTCAGTTTTGCCAATAACTGCCTGATGCCTTGCGCCTGCGGGCTGTGGCCGATATAGGCTTCAGGCGAATAGCGGCGGTAGCCCTGTTTGGCCTGGTCGACGACGCGGCGCTGTATCGCCGCACTGCGCGCGGCGCTGGCGACGACGAGGTCGAGGCGTTCCAGGTCGCAGGGCTTTTCGAGGAAATCGTAGGCGCCCAGGCGCAAGGCCCTGACCGAATCCGGTACGTTGCCGTAGCCGGTTAAAAACAGCCATTCCGCATAGCCCGCGTGTTTTTTCATTGCTTCCATGAAGTCCAGCGCATGGCCGTCCGGTAAATTCATATCCGATAGTATCAACAGCGGTTCTATGCTTTTTTTAAGCAGTAATGCCTTGGCTTCGGCCAGTGTGCTGGTTAAGATGACTTCCCAGCCGGATTGTCGGTAGTGCCGGCACAATTCGGAGCCCAGCAGTTTTTCGTCTTCGATGACGAGCAGGGTTTCTATCACAAGGGTTCTCCGGCCAGGCATTCCTGCGGTAATAATAGCGTGACGCAAGCGCCGTGAGGTTGTTGGTTGCCGAGCCGGATAACGCCGCCGATATTCTTGGCGAAGCGCTGCACCATAGCCAGGCCTAGCCCGGTACCGCGCTGGTGGCTGGTGCGAAACGGGCGTATGCCGTAATCCAGCATGTCTTGGGAAAAACCGGGGCCGTTGTCGGTGACATCAATGCGTAAGCCCTGATGGTCGGCATGGGCGCTGATGCGGATTAAACCGGTACCGCCTTCCAGCGCATCGGCGGCGTTCAGGATCAGGTTCAACAAGACCTGGCGTATGCCGCTTTCCGGTAAATGCACAGGCAAATGTTCAGGAACATCAATATCCAGTTGTATCGATTCGGCGAGTTGGTAACGGGTCAAGCCGGCTAAATCGCGTATCAGTGACTTCATATCGAAATCCGTCGCAAGTTCCGGCGCATGCTTACTCTGGTTCAGCATGTCGTTGAGCAATACCGCGAGGCGCTTTAATTCGGAGCCGATCAATTCCATTCTTTCGCATTGCCGGCGGTCGTCTATTTCACGGCGCAAGTTATTGAACGCCATCTGGATGCCCGCCAAAGGATTGCGTATCTCATGAGCCAGTTCGGCGGCCACTTCGCCGACCGCCGCAAGCCGTTCGGCCCTGGCCAGGCTGTATTGTTGTTCCAGCAGGGCCTGGGTCGCTAACC
>SCST01000285.1 GCA_004299465.1 Methylovulum sp.
AGCGCTTTTTGCGTAGTGAAAATGCAAAGCATCCCGAAATCGCGTCGAGTCATTGGGATGATGTGAGCCACCCCTCGTTGGGTGGCGAACGAGAGACTCAGGACGGCTGGGGCGCCGCAGAGGCATTAGCGGTCGCGTGATTTTTGCCGCTTGCTTGGGTTGGGAGACCCAAAACAAGCTTTCGCAAAAATAGCGACTCCCCGAGATCATCTTGGTGCCTCTAACCGCTTCCAAGGCAATCTTGGCTTTTTGAGTCCCTGTAGATATCTTCCGTTTGCTTTCGCTCATTTCCTGCTTCCCATTTTTCGACAGGGCATAGCTTAAACTATTGTCCTGATTATAGGGGCCACTATATTTCGAAAATCCATACTTTCCTTTAACAGTCTAGCGCTTTGTTTTTACAGATTTTTTACGGCTTTTTTTATTAATATGATGTCAATTGCTTGATGACCGGTATGGCATAAACGGCTGCTGCCGATAAAACCACGCTGGAGCTGGGATTGACTCAAGCGAGTTTCCCGCTGCTTTTACGAGGCGCTTCCATGAATAGCCTGTTTATTAAAAAACTTTCGATCCTGGTGTCGAGTCTTATGGCTCTGGCTGCATTTTCAAATACAATCGATTTGGCAGGGCAATCGCGCTTAAAATCGCTCGAATATAGAAGGTGGATGAGGTGAGCTGATTTCAATGTGTAAAACCGATAGACCGGATAAGACACCGTCAATTTCCATAGCCTTCCCTTTTAGGGCTATTTGCCTGCTCGGCCCAACAATTTTGTTTTCTCATTAGAGCTTATGCACAATAAGCGTTGAATATGGTTTGTCGTAACAAGGAATCCTTATGCAGCCCATGAAATACGGGAACTGCAACGGAGCCTCATATCAAAGGTTATTGTAAATCTCATGTATCGCCCATTTTAGTTAAATAAAAAACTATTTATTTCAATACGTTAAGTATCTTATCTAATTGTGCATAGACTCTATTATCGCAAGCCATAAAAAAGGGCTGCATCTTTGGGATGCAGCCCTTTTGTCGTGCCTGCTTTAAGCTTATGAAGCCACGCTGTATTAGCGTTTTGAGTACTGCGGACGCTTCCTGGCTTTATGCAAGCCAACTTTCTTACGTTCTACAATACGAGAATCGCGTGTAACATAGCCTGCTTTTCTAAGCGCCGGGCGTAATGTCTCATCATATTCCATCAATGCACGTGTCAAGCCTTGACGAATGGCACCAGCCTGGCCGGAAGGTCCGCCGCCTTTAACTATCACGTTGACATCGAAATCACCGTCCATATCAACACATCCTAACGGTTGACGAGAAACCATCTGATCGGTTTTACGACCAAAATACTCTTCGATGGTTTTGGCATTGATAGTGATTTTTCCTGTGCCTTTTGTTGCGTAAACGCGTGCTACTGCGCTTTTACGACGACCTGTTCCGTAATACTGAGCTGCTGCCATGGTCTACTCGCTTATAATTCTAAAACTTTTGGCTGTTGAGCCTGATGATCGTGTTCAGGCCCTGCATAGACTTTCAATTTCTTGAACATTGCACGGCCAAGTGGATTGTTGGGTAACATGCCTTTAACTGCGGTATTAAGAATACGGTCAGGGAATGTTTTTCTTAATTTGCCGAGGCTCACGGTTTTAAGGTTACCGATATAACCCGTGTGATGTTGATATAATTTGTCTTTTTCTTTATTGCCAGTAACGCCTATTTTCTCGGCATTAACGACAATAATGTAATCACCGGTATCAACATGCGGTGTGTATTCTGGTTTATGTTTGCCGCGAAGACGACGTGCAATCTCAGAAGCAAGGCGGCCTAGCGTCTTGCCTTCTGCATCAACTACGTACCAATCACGCTTAACTTCTGCTGGTTTTGCACTAAATGTTTTCATCGTTAATATTCTTTATGTAAAGTCGCCCTTCTGTAAGGGCTCAATAAAAGAGCGAGAATTCTACTAAAAATTATATTTATTTTCAAGACTTATTTATAATTTAATCAAGATGCTGACGTTACAGTTTGATATTCAGGGAATGCAATTTACGGTAAAGATGAGTCCGCTCTATGCCCACAGCGGCTGATAATTTGGCTACGCTGCCGCCTGTACGCTCAAAATGGTATTCCAGATAAGCTTTTTCAAAATGGTCCCTGGCTTCCTTGAGCGGCAGGTTAAAAAAATCCGGTACCGTGGAAGTTGCGCTCATATCGCTGACGACTGTGCCTAGTGCCGATTTTACTTCTTCCAGCTCGATGTCTTCACCGACACCTAAGATCATCAGGCGTTGTACCAG
>SCST01000286.1 GCA_004299465.1 Methylovulum sp.
CGACAATACGCCGAATGTCTTTGTGAACAATCGCGTACTGATAAGGATGTCCAGATGCAAGCGATACGCAACGCTCGATTTCCGCCATGAACTCAAGGGCAAGCCCCTGCCGCTTGTTTTCATACCACGCAATTGCTTCAATGAATTCAGCCTTCGCCGCATGCTGAAAAGAGATTGCAAGGCTCATTGCCCGATTCTGGCAAGAGCGGCGGTTTTTACTTCACTCCAAGAAACCACGTCGTTTGGATTTTCCAGGTGGTCTGCAAGGCGACGGTCAAGTTCTGCTTTTTGGGTAGACGTCAACGCAGGCGCTGCATTATGACTGGTAATGTTATCCCAGATAGCTTCGACCAGTTCAATTTGCTCGTCAATGTCGAGTGTGCTGGCTTGTTGTAAAAGTTGGGTGTTCATGATTGCTATCCCTTAAAGGTTGGTGGGGAAATTTTAGTGTATCTCGCCGTTTTACTCCTCATGCACTTATTTTTAATCCTTTGAGTTCGATGGGGGTGTTGCTGGACTAAGGAAGTTGATTGTTTATTATCACAGGCAGCAAGTAACACAACGATTAGGTAACTATTCAGCTCCCTTGCACTGTAGGGCGCGCCGCGCGCGCCAATGGGATTGGTTCCTTAGCCAAATATCAAAGAAGGCGCGCACGGTATCCCCTACTTTGGTGGCTTAGTATGAATCTGGGTAGCAACATAATCAGACGTATTTTTCTCATCTTAATCGCCTAAAATTCGTAGCTAAAAATATAAGCACGATTGTCTATTTGATTTTACGCAAAAGCCCAACTAACCACACCGCCTCTTCCCTGTTCATAAACGGCTGCCAAGGCGGCATAGCCGTGCCTTGGCGTCCTTTCAACAGGGTCGTCACCAACAGCTCATCCGGTTTTCCGGCGAGGTTTTCCGGTAATAACGCAGGTCCCATGCCGCCTTGCAGGGTCAGGCCGTGACAGGCGCCGCAGTCGTTTTTGAGCAGCTTGCGCAGTTCGGCTTGTCTTTCAAGCGAAGGTTCCGCCTGGACGGTTAGGCTGCTTAGGCACAGCAGCAGGGGGACTAAAAAAACCTGTTTTTTTAGTCCTGTAAATAACGGCATCAAGGTTTTTGTCTGGCGTAATAAGCCGCGACATTGGCAATATCGTCATCCGTTAATGATCCGGCAAGCGCATTCATAATGTCGGATTTACGGGTTTTATCGCGGTATTGCTTGAGCGCGGATTTAAGATAGTCCTCGTCGCGTCCGGCCAACGGCGGGAACGGCGCGTCGGCGGACGGGTTCTTGATGCCGTGGCATTGCGAACAGACCGCCGCGGCCCTGGCTTGGCCGGCGTATATCACGGCGGCGCCGGCATTATGGGCAAACACGAGGCACAGTATGGGGAAAATGAGTTTTTTCATTATTTGGCTCCATTCATCTCATCCGGCGACAAGCCGCGGGTCATGTACCTGACGCGGCCATGCGAAAAAATACCGGCCGGGCTTTCCATCGTTAGCGATGCGACTTTTGCCAAAGTGGTTGAGTCATAAACGACGACTTCATCGCCGCTGTAACCGGCGCTGACATACAGGAACTTGCCGTCGGCGCTGTACTCAGGGAAATAGGCGTGGCCGCCGACATCCAGCGTTTTGACGACTTCCAGGGTAAGCTTGTCGATCAGTTGTATCGTGCGGGCGCGCCGGTCCTTGCTGATAATATCGACGGCGACATAAGGCGCATTGGCGTGGGCCGCTGGCGATTCGGTGCCGCCGGCTACAGGCACTTGTTTAACGACTTCCATTTTGTCCAGGTCCCAAACGCTGACGACGGTCTTGTCGCAATCGCCGAAGTTGGTGCCGAAGCCCAGCGTGCGGCCATCGACGACAACCGCCGAACCACCGCCGACATGCGGTACACAGCCTGCTTCGAGTTTCTTGATGATTTTGCGGTCTTTCAAGTCGATAGCCGCGACGATGCTGTCGTCATAAGAGGCGATCATCAATTTACGGCCGCCGTGCGTCAGGAATGCATCATGCAAATGATGGCCGACATCGGTAATACGGGTGACCGGGAAATCGTCTTTTAAATCAATAACCCAGACTTGTCCGGCATTTTCCAGCGCGATCGCGAAAATATCGTCAAACGGCGTGCCGATGATCATGCCGGAGTCGGAAGAGACTTGTTTGCCGTCCGGGTCTATGCCTTCCAGTTCAAAGGTTTTTAACGGTTCCAGCGTGTCGGCGTTCAGGATGACGGCGTTGTGTGGCACGAAAGAACCCGCCATAAGGTATTTGCCGTCGCGCGATACGCCCATGCCGGGGCCGTTGTAGCCGGTTTTGATGCTGCGCACGGCCTGCATCGAATATAAATCGACCTTGAAAATTTCGGCGGTATCGGTTTTGACATAAGCCCAGCGCGGGTTGGCCGGATTGTAGTCGATGATATGCGCGGCGGTGCCGGTGGCGACTTCGCCGATTT
>SCST01000287.1 GCA_004299465.1 Methylovulum sp.
TCTTCCAGGTTGCGCCCACCGACATAACCGCCGGTATTGACATCGACCGTCGTCATCGCTTCGGTTTGATCGAAAACCAGGTGCCCGCCCGATTTTAATTTGACTTTGCGCTCCAGCGCTTTCCTGATTTCGTCCTCGACACTGAAAATATCGAATACCGGGCATTCGCCGCTGTAATGCTCAATAACCGGCACGATTTCCGGCACAAAAATTTCGGCAAACTCCAACAAGCGATGATAGGTTTCCCTGGAATCCACGCGCACCCGGTCGATGCCTTCCTTGTATAAATCCCTTAAGGTCCGCACGCTGAGCGGCAAATCCTTATGAATAAATTCCTTGGCTTTCGCACCGGCAATTTTTTCCGAAATCGATTCCCATAATTTCAATAAAAATGTCATATCGGCAATCAATACCGATTCCTCGACACATTCCGCCGCCGTCCTGGCGATAAATCCGCCGCACTGCTGCTGCTTCCTGAAGCCGTCGACACAGTTCCGCAGCCGGATGCGTTCGGGTTCACATTCTATGCGCTGCGATATCCCTGAATTATTCGCATAAGGCATATAGACCTGGTACCTTGACGGAATCGCAATTTCCGTCGTTAAGCGCGCGCCTTTGGTGCCCAACGGATCTTTAACGACCTGCACGACAATATGCTGGCCTTCGTGCAGGTAATGCTCGATATTTTCCGAACCTTTTTTTTCCAGCTCCTTGCTGCATAAATCGGACAAGTGCAAAAAAGCCGCCCGATCCAAGCCAATATCGACAAAAGCCGCCTGCATGCCCGGCAGAACCCTGCAGACCTCGCCTTTATAAATATTGCCGACCAGTCCGCGCTCGCGGGTTCTTTCGATAATCAGTTCCTGCAATACGCCATTTTCAATAACCGCAACACGCGTTTCCGGCGGCGTCACATTGATTAAAATTTCTTCGCTCATTAGAAAATATCTATGCCCTGCTCTGCTAAAAGTTGTCCGGTTTCAAATAACGGCAAACCGACGACACCGGAAAAACTGCCGGCTATCGATGCGACAAACAGCCCGCCCCTGCCCTGTATCGCGTAACTGCCCGCCTTGTCCTGCGGTTCCCCGGTTTGCCAGTACGCGTCAATTTCCCTTTCCGTCAAAGGCCTGAATGTCACCTCCGTCACGCTAACGGCCTGCCCGTGTTCCCGGCCTCTCAGCGAAATGGCGGTATAAACCTGGTGGGTTTTACCGGACAATAATCTCAATATTGCCAGGGCGTCGTCTTTATCTTTAGGCTTGCCGATAATTAAGGTGTCTAAAACCACTGCGGTATCAGCCGCGAGGATCGGTATGCCGCCACCCAGCTGCGCCGCGCAGGCCGCCGATTTCCCGGCGGCAAGGCGCTGTACATAGGCCAGCGGCGCTTCGCCGGGCAACGGCGTTTCGTCGATATCAACCGGATAAACGGTGTAATTGACCTGGATCTGGTCCAGCAGTTCCTGGCGGCGAGGCGATGCAGAAGCAAGAATAAGCTGGGCAGGCATCAGCGATGATACGGGTGGTTGTTGAGAATACTCCAGGCGCGGTAAAGCTGTTCAGCGACAATAATACGCACCAGGGGATGCGGGAACGTCAACGCCGATAAACTCCAGGATTCGCGCGCCAATTGCCTGACCGAATCGGCGAGACCTTCCGGGCCGCCGACCAGCAGCGCGACCGTTTGCCCGCCTTCCCGCCAACGCTGCATCGCTTCGG
>SCST01000288.1 GCA_004299465.1 Methylovulum sp.
TGGCGCGCGCAGCACGCCCTACAACAGACACCTTTGACCAAAGTATACCTAGGGCTAAACTTTTCTGAAGGGGTGCTGAGTAGTTACCCTGAAAGCGGGTAAGCAATAGGGAATGAGCATGAAACAATTTATGCAGCCCGATGTGGGTGCGGATTTACTTGTGCCCTTCATGTCCCAGAGGGTATCCACACGATGCGAACCTGTCGCATCTATAAGTTGCCGTAAAATATTCAGATTCTTGTTTGTCTGAAGCGTGCCGCGCGCGGTGCGCTCTACAGTCTGTGGCTTTAACGAGAACTTGGATAGTTAGCGCAGGTTTTTCCTGAGTTATCTGTGCTTATCACTTGTGGGTATAATCATCAGCGTCATCTGCGTTCCATTGTATTTGTGGTTTATTTTTGCGAGTTATCTTGTGGGTAGTGCCGTAACATTTTAATGGCGTTTAATAAAACGCAACAAGCACTCGCTTGAGCGGGTGCTTGCTGATCCGGGACAGTGTGAAGCCACTTAAAATTAGTGCAGTATGACGCCGAACTCACCATGCGCCAGGCGAACGCTGTAAGCAACAGGCGTTGCCACGCTCGTATCGGTGCGAATCAAATTGATTTCAACGTAATACTCATTGTTCTGGAAATCAAAGGCATGGGTAAATTGCTTGATATCTTCGTTAGCCGATACGTTGGCTGAGTCGTTGCTGTTGAAAGTAGCGATAGTTGTTTCGCCGAGCGTGGCCCGGCTGACTTTCCTTAGCGAGGCGCTGACCTGGGCTTTAGTGCTGATGCCGTCGGTATCCTTGTAACCGACAATCAAGGCATTCCAGTCCGCGCTTTTCCAATAAGCCGGTGTACCGATAAAGCCGTCTGAAGGTGCCGGCACTTCGGGGACATAGTCATAGATAGGCGTGACATTGCAACGCACGGTAATCGGCTGGTAAGTTGGGTTCGGCCGGGTGATGATTGCATTATTGCCGGCGGAAACAACGTTACTGACAAATACGCCGTAATTACTGATATTGTTGCCCTTGTAGCGGAATTGCGTGCCGGAAAATTCATATTTGCCGGATGACGATTCATCAACGGAGCAGGATGACGCCGTTGATGTCCAGGCCGGTAAAGTATCCCCCCAACCTTGCGGCAAAGCCGAAGCGCCGGTGGCGGTAACGATAGCGCCGGTAGCCAGCAGGGTCATTAAAGTGTTGCGTAATGTTTTCATGGTCGTGTCCTCGAGAGTGTGAAATAAGAAATATTGAGTGTTTGTCTGAATGCTTCGGACAGGTCATAGAATACGCAAGCCACCCAGTGATCACAGTGATGTAGTTACCGGGCACTTACGGCATTATTTACTTTCTCAGGGCCGCATCTTGCTTGTTCAAATTAGGCATTGACATCAAGACTCGTGACGCATTGATACGGGAAACAGCTACGAGAGGGCAGAACTTTTAATGTTGCTTTATCAACACAAATCCCTATAATTGCCGCCTGCTTTAAGGTTCCAGAAGGCTTTGCCTGATGGTTAAACGGGAAGTCGGTGAGGTCTATCCAAATCCGACGCTGCCCCCGCAACGGTAGATAAGTAAAAGAATCGTCAGGACGCCACTGTGCTGTGCATGGGAAGGTGACGATTCAGGCTGCGGCCACTTATAAGCCCGGAGACCGGCCCTAAAGTATATTCGGTGCAGCGGAGGGCTGTTCTACGAAAAGAAAAGCGCCTCTACTGTCTCATCAAAAGCCTCTCTTCTTTTTTGTCCTTCGCTGTTTATTCAACTCGCTATGCGCGGGCGGCGCACAGGACATTATGCAAAAATTTATCATCAGCTCATTATTGTTAACCGGTTTTAATTCTTCGTCACAGGCCCAGGAAATCATCGCTAACGACAACATGGCGAACCTGCCGGGTGTTGTCGTGACTGCGACAAGAACAGAAACGCCTAAAAATCAATTGGCCGCCGGAGCGACGGTTTTTACGCGCCAGGATATTGAACGTTCGCAGGTGAAAACTTTACCGGACTTGTTTAAAGGTACGATAGGCGTCGATATTGCCCAAAGCGGCGGTTACGGGCAGGTAACGGACTTGTTTATGCGCGGTACCAACCCTGACCATGTGCTGGTCTTGATCGACGGCATTAAGGCAGGTTCCGCGACGGTCGGCACGACACCGTTCGAACTGGTTCCGATTGACCAGATCGAACGCGTGGAAATTATCCGCGGCCCGCAATCGAGCTTGTACGGTTCGGAAGCGATCGGCGGTGTTATCCAGATTTTTACCCGCAAAGGCGGTTCTGAAGATAAACCGAAGTTTACGCTAGACGCCGGCGGCGGCTCTTACGATACCGCCCATACGGCGGGTACGGTTAGCGGCAAATCAGGCAATAACTGGTATAACCTCGGCGTATCGCACATCGATTCACAAGGGTTTAACAATAAGCGAAACAGCGACCCCGATCGTGACGGCTATCAAAACACCGGGCTGAATGCCCGCATCGGCCATCGTTTTGGCGATAAGACGGAAGTCGAGGCGTTTTTTACGCGCGCCGAAGGCATTAACGAATACGACTCGGCTTATGGCGGCGATAACTCGGAGTTTGTCAACCAGGTGCTAGGTATTGCCGGCAATATCGATGTCACGGATAACTGGCATAGCACCTTGCGTTTAGGGCAAAGCCTGGACGAGCTGGATACGTTTTTTTCCGACGGTAGTTTTGAAAGCCGCTTTAACACGACCCGCTGGAATGCCAGTTGGCTGAACACCGTGCAATTAAGCGATGCCCATCAAGCGATTATCGGCACAGACTATCGTTTGGATGAGGTTGACAGCGGCGATCTTGATGCTTTCAATCCGGGCTTTGATACGTATAATGAACGTTCCCGCTACGATGTCGGCGTATTCACCGAATTGCACAGCCGCTTGCTTGATAATCATTTTATTAATGCTTCGGTGCGTTGGGATGAAAATCAGGCCTTCGGTGATTATGTGACCGGCAATATCGGTTGGCGCTATAACAGCCGGTACGGCATCAGCCCGTTTGCCAGCTTCGGCAATGCTTTCAAGGCGCCTACGTTTAACGAGCTGTATTGGCCCGATACCGGTTTTGGCGGCGGCAATCCGAAGCTGAAACCGGAAGAGTCGCAGTCGTTTGAGGTCGGGCTGGCAGGCGATCACGGCTTATGGCAATGGGAGCTGCGCGCTTATCACACCGATGTCGAGCAATTGATTTCGGGCTGGCCGCCGGTTAACGTCGATAAAGCGCGTATTGAAGGCCTAGAGGCGCAAATCAGCACCGATTTATTGGGTTGGCGCCATAAGCTGGGCATGAACCTCTTGGAGCCGATAGATTTGGGAACCGGCCTGCGTTTGCAGCGGCGCACCGATAAGTCCCTGTCTTACGATATGTCCCGCTCGCTGGGCGCGTTTGATTTAGGGCTTTATGTGCTGGCCCAAGGCGACCGGCCCGACCTGGATTTTAATACGTTTCCGGCGACACGGGTCAAGCTTGACGGCTTCGTCACGGTCGATTTGCGCACTGCCTGGCATATCGACAAAAACTGGATGCTCAGCGCCAAATTGAACAATTTGCTGGATGCGCGCTATCAAACGGCAAATACTTATAACACGCCGGATAGAAACTTTTTCGTGTCTATCCATTACAATCATTAACCTCACTTTTTCGGAGTTCAACATGACGATAAATCAATGGCTAAAAAGCGACGCCTTATCTATTCCCCTCTTGCCGATACCTCTCATCGCGCTGATGATATTGACGCGCTTTCATCATTTTGGCGATGTACTGCATCTTCCCGATGCGTCGCTGGCGGTTTTTTTCTTTGCCGGTTTTTATCGTACCGGTGCTTACGGCAAAAATGCCCTGTTTGCCTTTTTGCTGGTAATGGCGGGTTTGATCGACTATGTGGCGATTGCTAACGGCACTAGCGATTGGTGCGTTTCGCCGGCCTACATTTTCCTGATTCCTACTTATGCGGTGATGTGGTTGGCAGGCAGCTATTGCTCGGCATCGAAATCCCTGGCGATTGCAGCCGGCCTGGTAACGTTGGCGGCATCGGCGGCATTTGCTGTTTCAAACGGCAGCTTCTATTTATTATCAGGCCGCTTCGGGGATTTATCGGTGGCGGAATATGCAGTAAGGGTTGCCCGGTATTATCCGTCCTATGTCGGTTCTGCACTGATCTATGCGCTGGCAGGTTTGATTATTATCAGGATAGTCAAGGCCTTGCCTGCTATACAGGCCCGGCATCACGAAATTTAGTAAGGCGCGGCGCAGGGCGCAACAGCATAACCCTGCGCCGTAATTTGCCAGGCGTCTTTTTCCCCAAGGCTGAGCGGTAGATGACAAAAAAGCACGACAAATCATCACTCGACAAAAAAGAATACAACAAAACGCTCAGGGCATTGCAAATCGAGCTGGTCAAGCTGCAGAATCACATTATCAAACATAACGATAAGATACTGATTATCTTCGAAGGCCGCGATGCCGGAGGGAAGGACGGCACGATAAAACGCATTGTCGAATACCTGAGTCCGCGCGAAATACGCACGGTTGCGCTCGGCGCACCTTCCGACCGGGACATGAGCAGTTGGTATTTCCAGCGTTATACCGCGCATCTTCCCGCCGCGTCGGAAATGGTGTTATTTAACCGCAGTTGGTATAACCGTGCCGGCGTGGAACGTGTGATGGGTTTTTGCACGGATGCGCAATACCACGAGTTTCTTGAAACCGTTCCCAGTTATGAAGAAATGCTGATTCGCTCGGGCATCAAGCTGCTGAAATATTATCTGGATATCAGCAAGGATGAACAAAAGAAACGCCTGGACGAGCGCGAACATGACCCGTTGAAGCAGTGGAAAATCAGCCCTATCGACAAATCCGCGCAGAAATATTGGGACGAATACAGCGTAGCCCGCAACATTATGTTTGCCAGGACGCATCATATCAATGCGCCGTGGACTATTGTCAGGGCGGACGACAAACCTTGCGCCCGGATTAACGTCATAAAGGATATGTTGTCGCGCCTTGATTATGCCGGCAAGCATGATGCCTTGATACTGCCGGATGTTGATATCGTGTTTTCGTATGCCGAGAGCTACCTGAAAAACGGCATGATAGCCGAATAATGCAAGTTCATATTTCCTTAAGTTGGCGCATATGGGTTTGTAACCCCGTCCTTAATGTTTAACACACTGTTAATCTATTAATAAACGTTACGGAATGGTTTGCAAACCCGTTCCGGCACGGCCTTCGGGAACGCTGTTTACCACGGGATCAAACCTGTCAGGATAATTCCAGACGTTTTTCTATTCGTTGCAACCGGTCTTGAATGGCATCTATTACGGTTTGCTGGCGATAGACATCTTCCTGAGTGCTGATGTTGTCACGTCTAAGCCCGGCAATACCCGATTCCACACCCGTTAAACGCTGCCTGACATCCTTCAATCCTGTTTCAATACGATCTTGCCCTGCGCGTAAGTTGCGTAAATGTTCGAGAATTATGTTTTCTACGTTATCAGCCATTTTTATACCTTCTTGTGTTCTTTAGCTTTATTAGATGAGTAGGGAGGGGGTATTGTTTTTTGCCTTTATCCCCTTCGGAGACATCGTTTTTCAACAGCGTATAGTATGCGATGTATTGCCTATGGACAAATAAAGCCTGCACCCTTGCCAGGGCAATTATTGACAACTTCGCTGTGTCTACCTTTAGGAAAGTAATAGGTACACACTCGGTACGATTAAAAGCTATCTTTCAACTTCCGCAACCGCGCAAAAACATCCACCAGTTTTTTATCCGTCATGCCGATAGTCGCTTGCAGGGCCGGGCTGTTTTCGCGGAAAAAGGGGTTGGTCACCAGTTCCTGCGCTATCGTTGACGGTACGGTCGGCTCATGTTTGGCCCGCAGTTGATTGACGATAGCCATTATTTGCTGCAAAGCCTGATTGCCGGGTTCCACACTTAACGCAAACCGGCCGTTGGTTTGTGTGTATTCATGGGCGCAATAGATACGGGTCGCTGCAGGCAGGGATTTTAGTTTTTGCAGTGAATGCCATAGTTGCTCAGCGCTGCCTTCAAACAAGCGCCCGCATCCCATCACGAATAAGGTGTCTCCGCAAAACAGCAAGCTGTCGTTGGTAAAATGATAAACAATATGTCCGTTGGTGTGTCCGGGAGTGTCAATAACCTGTATCGGATGCTTGCCGAGCGAGAGGGTATCGTATTCCCTGGCGGCTATGTCGATGCCGGGAATCCGGTGCCGGTCGCTGAAACCGGCAATGATTTTACAGCCGGTTTTTTGTTTCAGTTCCAGGTTGCCGCCGACATGGTCGCTATGATGGTGCGTATTCAGGATATAAGTCAACGCCCAGTTATGTCGCTTTAACATAGCGAGGACGGGTGCGGCGACGGCAGGGTCTACCGCTGCGGTTTCACCGGATACCGGGTCATGCACCAGGTAAATGTAATTGTCATTTAAGACGGGGAGCGTAAGTATCGTCAGCATGTTTCGAATGAGTTAAAACGCCAAAGAAAGCCGGGCGGGTTAGCGCTGAATGGTCTGGGTAGGCTTGTAGAAATCGCTGTCAGTTTCCTCTTCGGTCAGCGCCAGCTCATTTCTTTCAAATTCGCCGGTGTTTGCGGTGCCCAGTTTGATCATGAGGCGGATGTCATTTCTTGAGTCCGCGGAATCCAGCGCATCGTTGTAACTGATCTTGCCGGCCATGTACAAATCAAAAAGCGCCTGGTCGAAGGTCTGCATGCCTTGCTCACGCGAATCTTTCATGAGCTCCTTGAGCTTATGGATTTCACCTTTACGGATGTAATCCTTGGCTAACGGCGTATTAATCAATATTTCTATGGCCGGATAACGCCCGTTGCCGTCAGCGCGTTTAATCAGCTGCTGGGCAACAATACCGCGCAAGTTCAGCGATAAGTCCATTAAGATTTGGTCGTGCATCTCTTCGGGGAAGAAATGCAGGATTCGGTCCAGCGCCTGGTTGGCATTGTTGGCATGCAGTGTGGTCAGGCATAAATGTCCTGTTTCCGCAAAGGTAAGGGCGTTCTGCATGGTTTCCCGTGTTCTTACTTCACCGATCAAAATGACGTCAGGCGCCTGGCGCAACGTGTTTTTCAAGGCGACATCGTAAGATTCGGTATCAATCCCCACCTCGCGCTGGGTAATGATGCAGCCTAGATGCTGGTGCTGGAATTCTATAGGGTCTTCAATGGTTATGATGTGGCCGTGGCTGTTTTCGTTACGGTGCTTGATTAACGCGGCTAATGACGTTGATTTACCGGTACCTGTCCCGCCGACAAACATAACCAGCCCGCGTTTTTCCATGATCAGGTCTTTTAAAACCGGCGGCAAATTCAAGAATTCTGTGGTGGGAATATTATTTTCAATCCGGCGCAACACCATGCCCGCGGCATCGCGTTGCGTAAAAGCGCTGATCCTGAACCGGCCCACATTTTTTATGCCAATGGCAAATTGGCACTCCTTGGTATTTTCAAACTCATCTATCTGGCGCTGGTTCATCACGCTTTTGACGATTTTTAACGATTGATCGGCAGTCAACGGGGTCTTGGATAGCTCAACCAGCGATCCGTCCACTTTTATAGTCGGCGCCCGCCCGGCGGTGATAAATAAATCAGAGGCTTTTTTCTTCACCATCAGCTCAAGGATGGGATCAAGGATGGGATTAATGTCCACAATAAACCGCCTTTAGATGAACAGGTCTTTATTAACGGCTTTAACCATTGCCGCTTTGGCGGAAATCAGTCCTTTGTCGACCTGTTCTTTGAGATTCTGGTCCAGTGTCTGCATACCGTCCCTGCGCCCGGTCTGTATCGCGGAATACATTTGCGCGACTTTCGCTTCACGAATCAGGTTTTTGATAGCCGAGGTGCCGACCATGATTTCATGCGCGGCAATACGGCCGCCGCCGACTTTCTTCAGCAGCGTTTGTGAAATGACGGCTTGCAGGGATTCCGACAGCATTGAGCGGATCATGTCTTTTTCTGCGGCCGGAAAGACGTCGATAATACGGTCTATCGTTTTGGCGGCCGATGTGGTGTGCAAGGTGCCGAAGACAAGGTGGCCGGTTTCGGCGGCGGTCAGGGCGAGACGAATGGTTTCCAGGTCGCGCATTTCACCGACCAGGATAATGTCGGGATCTTCGCGCAATGCCGAGCGCAAGGCTTCGTTAAAACCATGCGTGTCCCTATGAACTTCCCGTTGGTTGATCAGGCATTTCTGGCTTTCATGCACAAATTCGATAGGATCTTCGACGGTCAGGATATGCGCATAATCGTTGTTATTGATATGGTTGATCATCGCCGCTAATGTCGTCGATTTTCCAGAGCCGGTAGGGCCGGTCACTAAAACCAGTCCGCGCGGTTTTTTACAGAGTTCTTCAAAAAACTTCGGTGCATTCAAGTCTTCGAGGCTTAACACCTTGGATGGAATCGTCCTGAACACGCCGGCCGCACCGCGCTCCTGGTTGAATGCGTTGACCCGGAACCGCGCGACGCCCGGCAATTCGAAAGAAAAATCGGTTTCCAGGAACTCTTCGTAGTCGCGGCGCTGCTTGTCATTCATGATGTCATAAATCAGCGCATGGACTTCTTTGTGGTCCAAGGAGGGGATGTTGATACGACGAATATCGCCATCGACCCGGATCATGGGCGGGAGACCTGCCGATAAATGTAAATCCGACGCTTTGTTTTTAACTGAGAAAGCCAATAATTCACTAATATCCATAACATCCTCTTGCAATGTGGAGTAAAAAATCCGGTAACTATTCAGCCCCTGGCTAAAGTTGTCCACGGTAGGGCGCGCAGCACGCCCTACGCTTAATGGATTGACAAAGTGCTGAATAGTTACAAAATCTGTTACTTTATACCATAGTTCGGTTCTTTACTTTTTGAAGCCGGGTTATTTTTGAAATATGACACTATTTTAATCTTCATGACGACCTTAATACACAACAGACTTGATCAAATTCACAAACAGATTCGCTATGCCGAAATAGCGGCCCATCGTAAGCCGGGTTCTGTTTTGCTGCTGGCGGTCAGTAAAACCAAGCCGGCCGCTGATATTGCTGCGGCTTACCGGGCGGGGCAACGCCATTTCGGCGAGAATTATGTGCAGGAAGCCTTGCTGAAGCAGCAGGCGCTGGGGGCTTTCGATATCAGCTGGCATTTTATAGGCCCTATCCAGTCCAATAAAACCAAATTAATTGCGGCGCATTTTGCATGGGTGCATAGCGTGGATAGTTTGAAAATCGCCCAGCGCTTAAGCGGGCAACGCCCGGATGATTTAGCGCCGCTGAATATTTGTTTGCAGGTCAATATCAGCGATGAAGCCAGTAAATCGGGTGTTGGCCTCGATGAGTTGCCGGAGCTATGCGCCCAGGTTGCCGATCTGCCGCGTATCAGGTTGCGCGGCGTTATGGCGATCCCGGCGCCTGAAGCCGATTTCGAAAAACAATGTTTGCCTTATAGAAAGCTCTATCAAGCGGTAGCGAAACTTGGGCAATACCAGCTGGATACGTTTTCATTCGGCATGACCGGGGACTTAATCGCCGCGATTACTGAAGGTTCCACTATGGTCAGGATTGGT
>SCST01000289.1 GCA_004299465.1 Methylovulum sp.
GGCTTTGGTTTGCCGGCGGCAATCGGCGTCAAATTAGCCTATCCTGATGCCGTTGTTGCCTGTGTTACGGGTGAAGCCAGTATCCAGATGTGCATCCAGGAATTATCGACGGCTTTGCAATACAAGACGCCGATTAAAATTATTAACCTGAATAACCGTTACATGGGCATGGTGCGGCAATGGCAGGAATTTACCTACGAAAGCCGTTATTCGCATTCGTACATGGACACCATTCCCGAATTTGTGCAATTGGCCGAAGCATACGGCCATGTCGGCATGCGTGTCGATAAGCCTGGAGACGTGAGGGCTGCGCTGGAAAAAGCCTTTGCGATGAAAGATCGCACGGTATTTTTGGACATCATCACCGACCGGACGGAAAACGTTTATCCGATGATAGAAGCGGGTAAGGGACACCACGACATGAAATTGAGAGTCGCCCTAGGGACATCAACAGACAGGGAGCTGGCATAATGAGGCATATTATTTCGATCCTGATTGAAAACGAATCCGGCGCACTGTCTCGCGTAGCAGGGCTTTTTTCTGCGCGCGGCTACAACATAGAATCGCTGGCCGTAGCGGTTACCGAAGACCCCAGCTTGTCGAGAATAACGCTGGTCACGCGCGGCAGCGAAGACATTATTGAGCAGATTACCAAGCAATTGAATAAATTGATCGATGTCGTTAAATTGATCGATTTGGTGGAATCAGACCATATCGAACGCGAATTGATGATGGTCAAGATCAAGACCAATGAGCAGTCGCGCGCTGAAATCAGGAGTCTGGCGGATATATTCCGCGGCAAAATTCTCGATGTCACACCGGCGTCTTATGTCGTTGAAATAACCGGGCCGTCGGAAAAGCTGGATGCGTTTGTCGCGTCCATCGATCCGGAAACGATTATCGAAGTGGTCCGCTCAGGGCCTACAGGTATCTCGAGAGGCGAAAAAGGGCTGCATTTGTAACACCTTCGCTTAACTTATCCTGATGAGTAAGATGCTTTAGCCAGAACCGTCATACTGGCATACCCTCTGGGGCACAAGTGGATGCCGGTATCCACGACTGCAAGGATGCAGGAGGTAAGGCAACGCAGGAGCAGTTGCCGAGAGCCAGGGATGGTAACTTGGCCGCGCACAAGTGTTTGATTTAGTTTTGATGCTAACCGATAGATTCACCTCCATGTGTCTGGATTCGCTACCGCGCTCTAACGGGTCCGGCTTCCCCCGTGCCGGGGCAGGCTCTGCCGGAATGACGAACTTTTTGGCGCTGGCTGAAGCATCTTGCTAATCAGGTAACTTATTAACCTATTATTTACATTAAAAAAAACAGGAAAAACCATGCAAGTTTATTACGACAAAGATGCCGATTTATCCATCATAAAAGCTAAAAAAGTAGCAATCATCGGTTACGGTTCACAAGGCCACGCTCACGCCAATAACTTAAAAGACTCCGGTGTTGATGTTGTTGTCGGCTTGCGTGCCGGTTCACCATCCGTTGCCAAGGCAGAGGCCTGCGGCTTAACCGTTAAAGACGTACCGGAAGCGGTAGCCGGTGCCGATATCGTCATGATATTGACGCCCGATGAATTCCAATCCCATCTCTACAGGACGGAAATTCAACCCCATATCAAACAAGGTGCGGCCTTAGCCTTCGCTCATGGCTTCTCTATCCTGTACAACCAGGTGGTGCCGCGCGCTGACCTGGATGTCATCATGATTGCACCTAAAGCGCCAGGCCATACCGTGCGTTCGGAATTCGTCCGCGGCGGCGGCGTTCCCGACCTGATCGCGATACACCAGGATGCTTCCGGTACGGCAAAGGCGATTTGTTTATCTTATGCGTCTGCTATCGGCGGCGGTCGTTCAGGCATTATCGAAACCACCTTCCGTGATGAGGCCGAAACCGACTTGTTCGGCGAACAGGCGGTATTGTGCGGCGGTGCCGTTGAACTGGTTAAAGCCGGCTTTGAAACATTGGTTGAAGCCGGTTATGCGCCGGAAATGGCGTATTTTGAATGTTTGCATGAGTTGAAATTAATCGTTGACCTGATGTACGAAGGCGGCATCGCCAACATGAACTACTCCATTTCCAATAATGCCGAGTATGGCGAATATGTCACCGGACCCAGAGTCATCAACGAAGAAAGCCGCTGGGCGATGCGCGAAGCCTTGAAAAACATCAGGAACGGTGAATACGCCAAGCAATTCATCATGGAAGGCATGAGCAACTATCCTGAAATGACCGCCAAGCGCCGTTTGAATGCGGAACACCCGATTGAAGTTGTCGGCGCGCAACTGCGCAGCATGATGCCGTGGATTAAGGCCAACCAGATTGTTGATAAAAGCAAAAACTAGGATGTTGCCGGCCTGATGCTGTTATAGCAAACGGCATTCGTTAACAAATAAACCGTCATACCTTCTTTCATGGGAAGGCGGCGGTTTTTTTATGCCGGATGGATTGGCTGTAGTGGACAGCAGTTTACTATCCGATTGCCTGATTCCTGCAAGCTAGAACTCCCTTGATTTCCATTCCACGTTTTTTCGAGCACAGCTTTTATATGAAAATCCTTTCAACCGCTACATTAATCATATTACTCTCCGGTTTATTCGGCTGGTTGTCCAATTTGCCGCAGGATGCAGGCGAGGATGTCCCGGAAGGCAAGCTTAACAGCCTGTCTTTTGCGCCGTTTCGCGAAGGGCAGGGACCTATGGACGCCATCTTTCCCACGCCCGAGCAAATTGATGCGGATTTGCGCCTGATGGGTGAAAAAACGCATTCGATCCGCACGTATGCCAGCGCCGAAGGCACCATGCCGGTCATTCCCGCCTTGGCGCGCAAATACGGATTGACGATGATCCAGGGCGCCTGGCTGGGCGGCGTCAAAACAGGCAATAAGCTCGAAGTCGATGAATTGATACGTTCTGCCAATGCCAATCCCGATGTTATCAAACGCGTTATTGTCGGTAACGAAGTCTTGCTGCGCGGCGACCTCCCGCCCGAAGAGCTGATCAACTATATCCGGGAAGTCAAAAAAGCCGTCAAACAGCCGGTGTCATATGCCGATGTCTGGTCGATGTATATGAAATACCCGGAACTAATCAAGGAAGTGGATTTTATTACCATCCATATCTTGCCGTATTGGGAAGATGAACCGATTGCCGTTGATGACGCGCCGGCGCATATCGAGCGTATTTACAAGCATGTCCAGCAGGAAGCCGATTCGATTGCTCCCCACAAACCGATATTGATCGGCGAATCCGGTTGGCCTAGTGCAGGCAAGCAGCGTGGCTGGGCCGTGCCGGGCGTCGTCAATGAGGCCAAATTTATCCGCGGCTTGATTAAAGTCGCCAATGCCAACGGCTTTGATTACAACATCGTTGAAGCCATCAACCAATCCTGGAAAAGCGAGCTGGAAGGCGTCGTCGGCGCAAACTGGGGGCTGTTTTCAGTGGATAGAAAAGAAGTGTTCCCGTTAACCGGCAAGGTCTATGAAAACCCGGATTGGTATAAGGGCTTGCTGGTTTCAATCGCTCTCTTTCTTGCGGCTGTTGCGATATTCAGAAAACCCTTACAAAACTTGCCGGCTATACCGATGGCAGGTTTTTTAGTGTGCTTGCAGGTACTGGCGGTACTTTGGGTGAGCCAGGCGGAATTTTTGTGGTACACCAGTTACAGTGACTGGCAACGCTTGTTCACGGCCATCATCACAGGCTTAAACGCGGCCG
>SCST01000290.1 GCA_004299465.1 Methylovulum sp.
TTTGTCTCGGTGTATTTAAAACGGGAAGGACAGACGGTTTACCAGGCTTTGTTGCGCAAAGGCGTGATCGTCAGGCCGGTCGCTAATTACGAAATGCCCCATCATTTGCGTATCAGCATCGGTACGCCGGCAGAAAATGAACGGTTTTTGCAGGCGCTGGGCGACACGCTGGCCGATGTTTAACAAGCTTTGCATTATCGGCGTAGGCTTGATCGGCGGTTCCATTGCCAGAGCTGCGCGCTTGCAGGGATTGGCGTCAACCATTGTCGGCTTTGGGCGAGGGCAGGATCTGCAGAACCTGCAAACGGCCCGGCAAATCGGCGTAATTGATGAGTTTCACCTGGATATTGCCGCCGCCGTCCAGGATGCAGACTGTATTATCATTGCGACGCCGGTAGCCGGAATCGAATCGGTTTTGGCTTTGCTTAAGCCGTTTTGGTCAAGCGTAGCGGTTTATACCGATGTCGGCAGCACTAAAGGCAATGTGCTTGCCGCGGCGCTTGCGGTGTTCGGCAAAGTGCCGGACAATTTTGTACCGGCGCACCCTATTGCCGGCGCGGAACAAAGCGGCGTGCTGGCGGCCGTCGACGACTTGTTTGCGCGTAGACGTTTAATCATCACGCCGGTTGACAGCACCGATACCGAAGCCCAGCGTAAAGTGCAGCGCTTCTGGCAGGGCCTGGGTTCATCGGTATCGATTATGAGCGCACAGCATCATGACAGCGTTTTGGCTGCAACCAGTCACTTGCCGCATGTCCTGGCGTTCGCGCTGGTCGATATGCTCGGGCATAAAGACGAGCAAAGTGAAATTTTTAAATATGCCGCAGGCGGGTTTAAAGATTTTACCCGCATAGCTTCAAGCGATCCTACGATGTGGACGGATATTTGCGCGGCAAACAAACAAGCCATCTTGCCTTTAATCAAGGAATTAAAGGGCGAGTTGGATAAAATACACCGGATGCTGGAAAACGATGACAGCCAGCAGCTTTTTACAACCTTTTCGTATGCCAATCGTGCACGGCAACGCTTTCTTAACCAGATAGAAACTACTATGTCAAAATCACAAACATTCCAAGTTCAACCCGGCGGCAAATTACAGGGCGAAACCCGCGTACCCGGTGATAAATCCATGTCGCATCGCTCGATTATGCTGGGCTCATTGGCTGAAGGCGTGACGCATGTCACTGGTTTTCTCGAAGCGGAAGACGCTTTGGCAACCTTGCAGGCTTTTCGTGACATGGGGGTGGACATTGAAGGGCCGGTTAATGGTTGTGTCACGATACACGGTGTTGGCAAGCAGGGTTTAAAAGCGCCGAAAAATGAGCTTTACCTGGGCAATTCAGGGACATCGATGCGTTTATTGAGCGGTTTGTTGGCTGGACAGTCGTTTAATTCGGTGTTGACGGGCGACAAGTCATTGTCGGGAAGGCCGATGAAACGTGTTACCGACCCTTTAAGCCAAATGGGCGCGGATATAAAAACCACTGAACAAGGTACCGCCCCGTTGCACATTACCGGCCAAGCGGGACGGTTAACGGGTATCGACTATACGATGCCGATAGCCAGCGCTCAGGTTAAATCCTGCTTGCTGCTTGCCGGCATGTATGCGCAAGGTGAAACCCGCGTGACCGAGCCCGCGCCCACCCGCGACCATACCGAGCGCATGCTGTCAGGGTTCTGCTATCCGGTAAAGCGCGAAGGCAGCGCCGTGACGATTACTGCGGACGGCAGTTTAACCGCGATGGATATTGATGTGCCCAGCGATATTTCTTCGGCGGCATTCTTTTTGGTCGGCGCGTCGATTGCGCCCGGCTCGGACTTGTTGCTGAAGCATGTCGGCATCAATCCTACGCGTACCGGCGTTATTTCCATTCTTCGCCTGATGGGCGCCAATATCGAAGTGCTGAATGAGCGCGTGGTCGGCGGCGAGCCGGTCGCTGATTTGCATGTTGTCTACAGCCCGTTGAAAGGTATCGATATTCCCGAAGAGCTGGTACCGTTGGCGATAGATGAATTTCCCGTGCTGTTTGTCGCCGCCGCCTGTGCGGAAGGCCAAACCCGTTTGAGCGGTGCTGAAGAGTTGCGCGTTAAGGAATCGGATCGTATCCAGGTCATGGCGGATGGCCTGCAAATATTAGGCGTGGATGCGCAGCCGACGATCGACGGCATGGTTATCAACGGCGGTAAAATCGGCGGAGGCACCGTCAATTCTCACGGCGATCACCGTATTGCGATGTCGTTTTCAATAGCGGGACTGCGTGCCGGTGCGCCGATCACGATATTGGATTGCGCCAATGTCAATACGTCTTTCCCTGAATTTAAAGATCTCGTGACAGCGTTAGGCTTGACGCTAGTGGCTGTTGAGGAATAAACCGGTGTCTATCCCTGTGTTGACCATTGATGGGCCTAGTGGTGCAGGTAAGGGTACCGTCAGTCGCTTGCTGGCGAAAAAACTGGGCTGGCATTACCTGGATAGCGGCTCCATTTATCGCTCACTCGCTATTGCGCTGTTAAAACAGTCAGTTGATTTGGAAAATGCAGCCAGGATTGTCGATGTGGCGCAAGCTATGACGTTAGCGTTTGAATGCGGCGATGAGCTTATCGTCAAATTAGGCGATGAAGATATAACCGCGCAGCTGGGTTTGGAACTTATCGGCAATACTGCCTCGATTATTGCGGCACTGCCTGAGGTCAGGCGTGTGCTGCTGCAAAAACAGCGGGATTTCAGGCGGCATCCGGGGCTTGTCGCCGATGGCCGGGATATGGGCACGGTGGTTTTTCCCGATGCTGAATATAAAGTGTTTTTAACGGCCAGTAGCGAAAAGCGGGCGGAGCGACGATATAAACAGTTGATAGAAAAAGGAATTGATGCTAATCTTACGCGCTTAACAAAAGATATAGAAGAACGCGACCGCCGCGACAGCGAGAGGGCAACGGCCCCACTCAGTATCGCGAGTGGCGCGCTTTTTATTGATTCTTCTGATATGACAATCGACGCTGTGATAGGCGAAGTGCTGGCATTGATCCATTAAGGATTTTATTGCTGCACGGCGTTAAGCAGTTTTTTTAACTTTAGATACACAAAGGCTAGGTTGTTTCGACCAGCTTGGGAATAGAAAATGAGCGAAAGCTTTGCTGCATTACTTGAAGAAAGTTTAACCAAGACCAAAATGAGTCCTGGTGCTATGTTAATGGGTACCGTGATTGATATCGAAAACGATATGGTCATCGTCAGCACTCATTCTAAATCAGAAGGTGTCATTCCAAAATGGCAGTTTCTAAATAACGATGGCGAATTGGAAGTCGCCATTGGCGATGAAATCGAAGTTGCCCTTGATTTATTTGAAGACGGTTTAGGCGCTACCCTTCTTTCCCGAGATAAAGCGAAGAAAAACAAAGCCTGGTCCGAGCTTGAAACCGCGTTTGAAAAAGAAGCGACCATTACCGGCCGTATTACCGGCAAAGTCCGCGGCGGTTTCACTGTCGCTGTCGGTGCGTTGCGTGCCTTCTTGCCGGGTTCATTAGTCGATGTCCGGCCGATCCGCGATACCAGTTTCCTGGAAAACCGTGATCTTGAATTCAAAGTGATCAAAATCGATCAAAAACGCAATAACGTCGTATTGTCTCGCCGTGCTGTCGTAGAAAAAGAATACAGTGCGGAAAGAGAAGAATTACTGAAAACGCTGGAAGAAGGCGCCGTTGTTACCGGTGTCGTCAAAAACCTGACAGATTACGGTGCCTTTATCGACCTCGGTGGTATTGACGGTTTGTTGCATATTACCGATATGGCATGGCGTCGCGTCCGCCACCCATCCGAGTGCGTAGAAATCGGCCAGGAAATTAAAGTCAAGGTCCTGAAATACGACAAGGATAAAAACCGCGTGTCGTTGGGCATGAAACAAATGGCTGAAGATCCCTGGCAAAACATTGCCCGCCGTTACCCTGCCGGCACCCGTGTATTCGGTAAAGTCAATAACCTCACCGACTACGGTTGCTTCGTTGAAATCGAAGAAGGCGTTGAAGGTTTGGTCCACGTTTCCGAAATGGACTGGACTAACAAAAACGTCAATCCTTCCAAGCTGGTTCAATTAGGCGATGAAGTTGAAATCATGGTCTTGGAAATCGATGAAGAGCGCCGTCGTATTTCATTAGGCATGAAACAATGCAAAACCAATCCTTGGGACGAGTTTGCTGCAACGCATAATAAAGGCGATAAAATCTCCGGTAAAATCAAATCGATCACTGATTTCGGTATCTTTATCGGCCTGGAAGGCGGTATTGACGGCTTGGTGCACATGTCCGATATTTCCTGGGCGGAAGATGGCGAAGCATCGGTGCGCGAATTCAAGAAAGGCGATGAACTGGAAACCGTTATTTTGGCGGTCGATTCCGAACGTGAGCGCATTTCCTTAGGTATCAAGCAACTGGAACAGGATCCTTTCCAAAACTTCCTCGCGACGCATGAAAAAGGTAGCCTGGTAAAAGGTACGATCAAAGAAGTTGATGCGAAAGGCGCTGTGGTTACGCTGGCCGATTATGTTGAAGGTTATATCCGTGCCTCTGAAATTCAACGCGATCGCGTCGAGGATGCTCGCACACTGTTGAAAGAAGGCGATACGGTAGAAGCCAAATTTATCGGTGTAGACAAGAAGAGCAAGTCAATTTCCTTGTCGATTAAAGCGAAAGAGCAAGACGAAGAGACTCATACCATCAAAGACCATTCTCAGCAATCAGTTGGTTCACCAACATTCGCTGATATCTTTAAGCAAATGGAAAAATAAAACCATCAAGGGGAGGGTATATCACGATATACCCTCTGATTTTATTTTTTTTCATAGGATAGAATGTGACGAAATCCGAATTAATTGAAGCGCTTGCTAAACAACAACCGCATCTTGCACTGAAAGATGTGGAGCTGGCGGTAAAATGTATCATTGAGAAAATGAATGAAGCCTTAGCCGCCGGAGAAAGAATCGAAATCAGGGGTTTTGGCAGCTTTTCCTTGCACTTGCGTCCACCGCGGGTGGGTCGTAATCCTAAAACAGGCGAGTCTGTAGCCTTATCAAGAAAATATGTTCCGCATTTTAAGCCAGGCAAGGAGCTTCGCGACCGCGTCGATGCCTCTCGCGAAAAATGCAATATAGTCGATTAACAGTAGATCAACGTAAGTTCTTCGTTGATTTTCCAATCTTTCGGCAGGTTCGCCTGTCCATCCTAACTCTCTAGCGCACTATTCGCATGCTGTTTACGGTGCATCGTTTTTAAAATATTTTAAATGATTTTAGTGTGTTAGAGATTTTTCTGCCTGCTTGTTCTTTGCAAAACCGCTTTACTATGATTTGTCCAGCATAAACGGTGCGGCTGCGATAACGGCAAGTAAAGCCGAGCTATAAAAAATGACTTTTTGACTGAGCCAATGTTATGGTATATTCGCTATAAATGAGAATGATTATTGATTAATTAATGGTTGTTCTTTGGGCTTTTTCAGTATTAACTCCAAGGTTGGTTTATGGCTATCAGTTTAAAAAATCTTAATGTGGGTGATTTAGGGAAAATAATCGGCTTCGACCAAGCGGGTAAAGCGTATCGCAAGCGTTTGCTGGCTATGGGTTTAACACCGGGGACGGCATTTAGCGTGACTCGTTTTGCACCGCTGGGCGATCCTGTTGAGATCAAATTACGCGGCTTTTCGTTAACGCTACGTAAAGATGAAGCGGCGGTATTACTCATAGAGAAGCTGTAATGGAAACCGATTTTACCGTAGGCGTTGTCGGCAATCCCAACTGCGGCAAAACGACATTGTTTAATGCGCTTACGGGTGCCAAACAGCATGTCGGGAATTGGCCCGGCGTTACGGTTGAGAAAAAAACAGGCGATTATTCGTTTGCCGGCAAATATATCGAATTAGTCGATTTGCCGGGGACTTATTCCCTGGAAGCCGCCGATGACCAGGTTTCTTTAGACGAGAAAGTCGCACGCGATTATGTGGCCTCAAAGCAGGCTGATTTAATCATCAATATTATCGATGCCTCCAATATAGAGCGAAATCTTTATTTAACGTCGCAATTAATCGAAATGCGCGTGCCGATGATTTTAGTGCTTAATATGATGGATGCCGTCAAGCAGCGCGGCATCAAAATCGATATTGACACGCTTGCCGGGCAACTAGGTTGCCCGGTTGTGCCGATTTCCGCATCGACCCGTCATGGTATAACGGTCTTGAAGGAAGTCATTAACCGCGCCGCAGTCACGAAGCCAATACCCTCAGCCCAAATTCCCTATACTGAAGCGCTGGAAAACGCGATTGCTGGACTCGCGCCCAACCTGAACGATATTGCCGGACAATACCCTTGTGACCTGCGCTGGTTGACGATACGCTTGCTCGAAGACGATACGCTGGCCAAGCAGATCGCCGGCGCCGCTGTAGTGCCGACGGTGTCGGCACTACAGCGGCGCGTGGAAGCGGAAACGGGTGATGAAATCGATATTCTTGCTGCGGATGCGCGTTACGGGTTTGTCAACAAACTGACCCAGGACGCTGTCTGTAAAATTAATGAAGTGAGTCGGCATGCCACTGAACGGATTGATCGTATCGTGCTGAACCGTTTCCTCGGCATTCCGGTTTTCCTGTTTGTGATGTACGCGATGTTCATGTTTACGATCAATATCGGCAGCGCCTTCGTTGATTTTTTCGACCAGGCTGTCGGTGCACTATTAGTCGATGGCTTGGGCGTGGTGCTGGCCGGATTCAACCTGCCGCAATGGCTGATTGTCCTGATTACCAAAGGCTTGGGCGGCGGCATACAAGTCGTCGCGACCTTTATCCCTATCGTCGGTTTCCTGTTCATGTTTTTATCGGCGCTGGAAGACTCCGGCTATATGGCGCGGGCGGCCTTCGTCATGGACAGGTTCATGCGCATGATCGGTTTGCCGGGGAAATCGTTTGTGCCGATGATCGTCGGATTCGGCTGCAATGTCCCGGCCATTATGGCGACGCGCACGCTGGAAAACCAGCGCGACAGGATTTTGACCAACCTGATGAACCCGTTTATGTCCTGCGGTGCGAGATTGCCTGTTTATGCGTTATTTGCCGCCGCTTTTTTCCCGGTGGGTGGACAGAACCTGGTGTTCGGATTGTACCTGCTAGGCATCGCCATTGCCGTGCTGACCGGTTTAATCATGCGTCATACGATGTTTAAAGGCGATACCTCGCCGTTTATTATGGAATTGCCCGCCTACCACTTGCCGACTATCAACGGCGTTTTTATCCGAACCTGGGACAGGCTCAAGGCATTTTTATTTAATGCCGGCAAAGTCATCGTGCCTATGGTCTTGGTGTTGAATTTTTTAAATGCGCTGGGGACCGATGGCACATTCGGCCAGGAAAACAGTGATAAATCGGTGTTAAGTGAAATCGGGCGAAGCTTGACGCCGGTTTTTAAGCCGATGGGCATAGCAAACGACAATTGGCCGGCAACCGTAGGTATTTTTACCGGCGTATTAGCCAAAGAAGCCGTGGTAGGGACGCTGGATGCCTTATACAGCCAACTTGCAAGTGCTAATACCGGCTCATCGGATACGCCGTTTGATCTTAAAGAAGCGTTAATCAACGCATGCCTGACTATTCCTGAAAACTTACAGGCTGTCGCGGATAACCTGCTGGACCCGCTCGGGCTTAATATCGGCACGGTCAGTGATATAGCATCGGCGGCGAATGAGCAGGAAGTCAAGACCGATACGTTTAAAGCAATGCAGCAGAGTTTTGATGGAAAAGCCGGTGCGTTTGCCTATTTGCTGTTTATTCTACTGTATGCGCCTTGTGTCGCGGCAACGGCGGCAATCTACAGGGAAACCAACCTGGGCTGGACCTTGTTTGTCGTGCTCTGGACCACCGGGATTGCTTATATGACGTCCACTATTTTTTACCAGGCGATGAGTTATAGCCAACATCCTTATTACTCGCTGGTCTGGATCAATGGGCTGATTATGGCTTTTGTGCTGGTACTGCTGGTCTTGTGGTTGACGGGGAAAAGCGCTGGAAAGAAAAACAGCCAGGAGTTCTTGTAATGATATTATCGGAACTGCGCAGTTATCTAAAGCAGCAGCGCAGGGTGGCGTTGCGGGATTTAGTCAACCATTTTGATATGGATGCCGACGCATTGCGCGGCATGCTCGGTAAATGGATCAGCAAGGGCAATGTCCGTAAAATGCCGTTGGAGTCATCCTGCGGCACGAGTTGCTGTAAATGCGATCCTACCTTGACAGAGTTATACGAATGGGTGGATAAGGCCTAGCCGCATCTGTTTAAGGTAACTCGCAAAAATAAACCACAAATACAATGGAACGCAGATGATTTTGACGCAATTCATAAGTCGAAAAGGCGGCTGATTAAGGTTGCCGCCGCATTGAAT
>SCST01000291.1 GCA_004299465.1 Methylovulum sp.
GCAGGTGACTGGGCATATTTATCCAACATGCTCTCTTGGCGGATCAATCCGAAAATGATTGCCGGATCAAGATCCTGCCGGTACGCGTTGCGGCGAACTTCAGTCAAATAACGGACCGGGAAGCGTAACTCCAGGTCATCCCAGTAATCCGCCTTTACCATCGTGATAATGGCCTGCTGGTCCCATTGCCATTGCTGCGCAAGTTTAGCCGCAATCATGAGTTGCTGTTTCGATAATTTACTGACTGCATACCACCATTGCCTGCGGGCCTCCAATTCCCTGTCCAATGCTATAAATTCACTAATTACCTTGAAGTCAGTTTCTTGCGCCAAAGCGTCCAGCTGGACGGCTGTCGCAAGAACAGGTTTATCCGCTAAATGATAAGGTTCACCAACCCGGTCAGCGGCTAAAAAACCGTAAAAACTTCGGTCTCCGGCGAGCCTGCGGTAAATGACCTGGGCCTGCGTCCCGCCGCCTTTCGCTTCCAGCGACCGGGCCAGCCAGTATTGCCAGCCCGGTTCCTGCTTTTCTTCCGCCGTCAGTCCGGCCAGCGCATCGATCACATGCTGCCAGTCCTGCTCCAGCAAAGCCGCCCTGATTTTCCATTCACGGACGTTGTCATCGACAATCGATAACTGGGCCAAGCGGTGATAAGCCCTGGCGTCCTGCCGGTATGCCAACGCCAAGGCAAGCGTTCGCTCCAGTTCTTGAGCCGTTCCTGTATCAATCGCCGGCTCACGTTTGCGGCTGTCCCAGACCTGGATAGCCATATCCAGGTCTGTTTTTGCCATGCGCTCCACACCATGCGCAAAAACAAGCCCTATTTGCGTATTATTATTAATCCAGAAAGCACTATCCTGGATCAATGACGGCTTTTTATGAATTTGCAGCCAAACATCTGCGTTATTCCGGTCAATTCTATCGAAAAACCGGCGTACATACTCGGCCAGCGCGACATTATCTTTTTTTAACGCCAGCTCAAACCGTCGCCAGACCAGCTCGCGTGTAAAATAACGCGACATTGTCAATTCCAGGAACAATGGATCGCATGCCTTAGGCAGCGAATCACCAACAGCCCATAAACGTTTTGCTTCGTTTAAGGCCTGCTGTTTGTTACCCGTGGTATATATTCCCCAATAATACTGGCATTCAAGCGCAATGTCGCCGCCGACTTCATATTGCCGGATAAACTCATGCCAATGCTCATGTTCGGCGAGATAAGCCAGCCATTTATCCCTTAATAACCCGGCATAGCGGCTTTCTTTATAACGCGACAAAAAAAACTGCACCTTATCGGATTGATGCAAATTATTTTTTAGCCATTGATATTGCAAATAAGGATAAAGCGGGTAGCTGGTCAAGATGCGGCTAAGCTCTAAAAAAGCATCGTCATTGCCTTGTTGCAGCAATTTTTCCGCACGCAAAAAATCCTGCCGCTGCTGATCCCATATACCACCACATGCTGTTGCCGACAACAAAACCAGGACGCCTGTCAACAGAACCCTGCATCCGTATTTAATCGCGCCACTTTTAGCAAACATCTTTATCATCGCAAGAAACAATTTATAAAATTAATAAAATCAACTAATTATAATATGACGGACAAACATAGGCACGCAGGGCAAAGCGTTATTTCGGGGCCTTGACAAAATCCTGCAAAGTATATCAGCATTTGAATATTAACGGGGCGGCAGGCTGCAAACTGAAACAATAACGCCATATACTATGCGATTCTAATGACAGTAGTTTGTTGTCTGGAGCAAAAAAATTGCGTGGCTTACGCAATATGTTGTGTTTTTGTGATTCAAAGCCGTTTTATTAGGATCGATGATTAAATGACAGTGAATATTGGCTTAAGCAGGATTGCTATGGAAATCTACCTTGTAGGCGGCGCGGTACGCGATAAATTACTCCACCTTCCCGTGACGGAACAGGATTGGGTCGTCATAGGCGAAACGCCGGAAACCATGCTGCGACAAGGTTTTCTCCCCGTCGGCAAGGATTTCCCGGTGTTCCTGCATCCCAAAACCCATGAAGAATATGCGCTGGCCAGGACCGAACGTAAATCCGCGCACGGCTACAAGGGTTTTACCGTACACGCCGCACCTGATGTCAGCCTGGAGGAAGATTTAATCCGCCGCGATTTAACCATTAATGCAATGGCGATGACCGAGGAAGGGCAACTGATTGATCCTTACGGCGGTCAACAGGACTTATCGCAACGCATCTTCCGCCATGTCTCCCCTGCTTTCTGTGAAGACCCGGTACGAATTCTCAGGGTTGCACGCTTTGCCGCCCGCTATGCCCATCTGGGTTTTACGCTGGCGGACGAGACCCGCAGGCTCATGCAGTCTATGGTCACTACAGGCGAAATCGATTATTTAGTACCTGAAAGGGTCTGGGCGGAATTGTTTAAGGCGCTTAACGAAACGTCGCCGTCGGCATTTTTTTACACATTAAAAGACTGCGGCGCATTGGCGAAAATTTTCCCTGAACTTGACAACTTGTTCGGCGTTCCGCAACCGGCGCAATATCATCCTGAGATTGATACGGGCGTGCATAGCCTGATGAGCCTTGAACAGGCCGCTTTGTTGTCGAGCAGTCCGGCGGTGCGCTTTGCCGCCTTAGTCCATGATTTGGGCAAGGCGGTTTCACCTAAAGCTTACCTGCCGCATCATTACGGTCATGAGACTAATGGCCTGCCGATCCTGGAGGCGATGTGCCGGCGTTTACGCGTGCCCAATGCATTTAAAATACTGGCCCGGCACGTTATGCAGTATCACACGCATTGTCACCGAGCAACGCAACTGCGTGCCGCCACATTAACCGATACCCTGGCAGCACTAGGCGCATTCAAGCCGGTCAATACGATGGATGCGTTTTTATTGGCTTGCGAAGCAGATGCGCGCGGCAGGACCGGTTTTGAAAACCGGCCTTATCCCCAAGCCGAGATTCTTCGGCTTGCCGCCAAGGCAGCTGTTGCGGTCGATACATCGAGCGTACTGAACGGCGAATTGCAAGGCGCAAAAATCGGCGACGCCATTCGCCGCCTGAGGATTAAAGCCGTTGCTGATGTCATCAATGCCCATAACGCCTTGTAAAATATAGCGCGACTGAACAGACCTGGAAAAAGATTCGGCGTATACTTTGCCGGCCTTAGCTATCAACCTGATATTCCAACCAAAACCCACGGCAGGAAAGAGCTGGCTTGAAGGATGCGATCCAGCCCGCTGCCAAGACCCAGGATATGAAACATGACTACAGAAAGCACGATTATTTCCGTTTTTAACACTCACGCCGAAGCGGAAGAAGCCGTTAAAGCCCTGAACAAGCAAGGCTTTAATATGGAAAAGCTGTCTATCATCGGCAAAGGCTATCAAACCGAAGAACACCCCGTAGGCTTTTATACCAAAGGCGACCGCATCAAGACCTGGGGCAGTATAGGCGCTTTTTGGGGAGGCATTTGGGGGCTGCTTTTTGCACCCGCCGTATTTTTTATTCCGGGCATCGGTTTGGTGGCGCTTGCCGGGCCAATTGTCGCCTCATTGATGGCCGCCCTCGAAAGCGCAGTCGTGATAGGCGGTTTATCGGCCCTGGGCGCTGCGCTGTACGGTATGGGTGTCACCGAGGATGACGTGATCAAATACGAAACGGCTCTTAAAGCCGATAAATACGTTCTCATCCTGCACGGCAACGAAGATGAAATAGCTAAAGCCCGGCAAATTCTCAACGCCATGACGATAGAAGAAATAGAATAATCGGCATGATGTGTCCTGGGTAGATGGCTCAAGCAGAAGTTTATATAGCGCTTGACCGAAAGCTAAATTAGTAATTATATAACAATAAGTTACAGCATAATGACGTAACTTCTCATTACTCGCAAGTAACCCTGCAAGACCTACGAGGTTTTAAAAACCTCGTAGGTCTAAATCCGGCAGCTAATGAGAAGTTACACAATAACGTAAACGAAGAAGATGGACTGGCCCAGCAACCGGCAATGGGCAAATATATTCAAGCCATTGAAAAACAATAATAATAAACATCCTGCAACAAACCACAAGTCCGTATCCGTCAAACATCTGCGGTAACTACTCAGCCCGCTTCCGTTTGGGCAAAGGTGTCTATTGTAGGGCGTGCTGCGCGCGCCAACGGATTGGCAGGTTGCCCCAAGTATCGGAGAAGGCGCGCGCGGCGCGCCCTACACCGGTCAAA
>SCST01000292.1 GCA_004299465.1 Methylovulum sp.
GTCTTATCTCTGCATTAGATTCGTTACAACAAAATACCCAGCGGGTCATGGCGTTTTTTAGGTTACCGGATACTCACTATGCGCTTGGTAATGTATCTTAATCAATTCATGGCTCTATATCAACCCTATTTATCAGTTACGCAACCCTGTCACACAATTTGCCACATGAGCCAAAATCTCTTGAGCGGGACTGGGTTTTTTAACCAATGCCGTTAAAGGGTGAACAAGACACCGCCGTGCAACTGAATGGCGTGGCCGCCTCTAACCTTAACACCGACAGTTTGGCAACCATGGGATTTGGTGGTTTGATTTGGGACGGGTCAATATGGACACAGGGTAGCCCGCATTTAAAACCTGCAACCCGTAAGGTTTAGCGGTTTTTTTTTGCCTAATGGAAACTACACGCCTGCCATCCCCTCTCTCGGCAAAACCCGCCAAACCGCCATAAAAAAAATTTCACTTAACTGCCGATATTTTCAGCATTACGGATGCAATATCCCTGCAATCCATTTTACCTATTCATCTCAAACCAAAAGGCTTACGGAAAACCTGTAAAACGCATCGAAAAAATAATTCACTGAAAATAGCCCAAGTATGAGAAATTCACTACCAATCGGGTAAGCAAATCACTAGAATCTGGCAGCGTAGCGGGTGACAAAGCTACGTGGTTTGATGGCTTGCATGATGCTGGCAACGATTTGCCGCCGATCAAGTAGTTTCGATCTTAATCGCAATGATGCCTGGTTAGAAACTCAATTCATAATTGACATTGAAACCCGTTTCAATTGTTTATTAATGACCTGATCAACCCGTTGCAAAGCGGGTAAATTTCCATACGTCCCCTCCAGTGAGTTTTTAACGCTGGCTTTATATTCATTGACTTTATTAAGCATATCTTCAACAAGGCTTAGAATGCGCTTCGACCTAATCTGGCATTGCTTGGCTAACTCATACCAATCGGTTATCAACACATTATCAGGGTTCTTTTGCTGGCCGATGCTTAATGCAAGGGTACTGTCCAAATGTTTTATCGCCCTTGTGCAGACTAAATCATAAAATGGCGCCAATCTGGTTTCTGCTGCTGAATATAACAGTGAGATATTTTTGATATGGGCATCCGAATTGCCCGCAATGAGGTTAAAAATTTGCCAGCGTAACAGCTGCTCACAGTCTGTTGTCGGGTTATTTGAGTGCTGGATTAATAATCGATAACATTGGGCAAACGAAGGTGTTCCGTTGCGTTGATATTTTTCTTGCAAGCCTAAAGCTTGGCAAAAATCTTCCTGGTGAATCCGGGATATTTTATCCCCTACCAACCGGTCATAACGCCTTGACAGGGTATAACTGGCATCCGCCAAGCAGCCCAATTCCATATCAATCACATTCAGCCCGGCGGCTTTTGCAAGCCGGGTGGTATACACTTCATAGAGCGGCACATTTTTAAAATCGCTGACTTCGAATTTTAATATATGCGTTGAGGGGGATTGTTTGACGGGTAAATAAATGTCCTGATGCTTTAAATAAACCGTTATTTTGTCCTGGGCACCCGCCAAGGACAGCCGGGGTTTACAATCATTGGCCAGTGAAGCGCCGCGTGTTGAAATTAACCTTTCCAGCGCTTCCGCACTGAGTTTTTCATACTGTTGATTGAGATCAGGTTCTTCCGTAACGGGCAGGATTGAAATCGCCCCGGCACATTCTCCGCCAATGGTTTTCAATAAATCAAAATCCGTGTTGGAGCAACGAAAGCGATGGCAAAGCCGTTCCCGCGCTTGTCCTTCCGGTAACAAATGGGCAAAGAAACGATGGGCAATGAATGCTTGTGCTGAAAACGCTTCATTTTGCAACGGCAAGCTGATGGATAAGGGAAAACCGCTTGCAAGCCATTCTTCTGAATAGCGGAATGCCATGATATTAAAGCCATTCCGCCACAAATAGCCGACTAAATGATCTTCAAACCAAACATTCAATTCATCATCCATTACTTGCCGCCCCTCGGTACCACCCGTATTTCAAGGCCAAGGCAGGCTAGCAATTTAAATATTTTGCCAATTTGGCAGGTGGCTTTGCCGCGTTCACATTCACCAATAAACCGCTCGCCTAGCATGGAGATTTCAGACACGTCGTTAATGCGTACCTGCTGGCTTTTACGATGAAGACGTATCAGTGCCCCTAATTCTTCCGCCGTTGAGATCTTCCCGTAAGGTATTTTATTATCTGAATCCATGTTAACTTCTACAATTATTACCGATAAGTAATATTCTATAGAATAACTTAACTTTAACAATACAATATTACTGTTGGGGAATATTTTGATACCAATTAGCCGGTTAAGGCAAGGGATGACATGGCAAGAGCTTTTAAAACACGCACTAAGGGATGTTTGCGATAAGCATGCACAAAGTAAGTGGGTCATCGGGGAGAGCTACAAATTCATAGTGGGTATAAAATTTTGCCAAATTTGTATCCTTTGCATCGACAAACAAAAAACTGCCGCCAATTAGGCTAGAGGCGGTTTTAACTTGTTCCATCGCATCAAGTAATAAACGTTCGCCATGACCTTTTTTTTGCTCCTGGAGCGAAACAGCTAAACGGGCAAGAGTCATTGCTGGCACATTTAATGGAAGGGTTTTTTTCATGTTTTGCGGCAACGCTTCTGTGAGCGTTAAGCCTCGGATCGCAAGTGAATAGTAACCGATAATTGTTGTAGGGGATGAGTCTTGTATTAGCACGAATGTGCGAGAAAGATTTTTTTTCTGATGCTGCCGTGAAGTATTTTGCAGCCAGGTATTAAGAGCTATGTTGCCACAATTAAAACTTTTCAAGTCGTGTGATTGATCTAGACTTAGTATTGAGAATCCCACTTTCTACCTCATTTTTATAACGCTCAGATGCCTTTGCCAAAACACTATTGGAGGGTGATGGCTCCTGGAGCATTGCGAATAACATGGCAGCATCTTTACGGGTCAAGCTAATTGATGTTTCACGTTCAATTAGCTGCTCAGCCCTTTCAAGCGCTGTTTGAACCACGAATTGATTCAGCGTAGCGCCAGTTAAATCTGCCGCTTCTTGGAGCTTCTCTTGTATTGACAGAGATACCCTTGCCGTAATACGGCCTCGTTCTATTGCTTTTTGCTGCATATAAGTACCTTGTACTTTAGTTACGCCCATGGCCTATGTTAGGTATATATTTGGTCTGTCGATATTTTTGCTCTTTCAAGCTAAGATTCGACTCCATGGCTAAAGTATCATTATATCATAATGGTGCCATATTGACACCATTGTTTAAAATTCCATAAAATCAATGCGTCGAAGCGCGTCAAGACCTCTCACCCCATACCCGCCACATCTCACGCAGAGCCACTTCAAAATGACCGGCAAAACGTCGAGCATCCATGATCGGTGATTCCTGTAACTGTTGCCGCAATCCATTGCGGAGTTTAGCCAAGTATTGCAGGTCCCTGGCATGGGCCGCCACACGCATCACATAATCATCCGTATCGGCAGCAACCCATTCGGGTAGGCCCACGTTCATCAGAATGCCAACGCCTTGACGGGACAAGAAGCATTCTCCCGCCAAGGTCATCACCGGTACCCCCATCCACAAGCTTTCGGCGCTCGTGGTGCCTCCAGGG
>SCST01000031.1 GCA_004299465.1 Methylovulum sp.
CTTGATCTAGCCTCCCCATTACCGAAAATCAAGCCAATTAGGCCGCCCATCCCGTTATTGCCGGGAACATTTCAACCACTCACCGCACCCCCATCCTCACGGTGAAAACAGGTTGTGGGACCCAAAAAATCCTATATGCTACAAGCAGCCATGCAGAAGCTATCGGCCACTCCGGCTTCAATACTTAACACACATGGATAAACACCATGAATTTAAAGCTCGAAAAAATAAATGCCTATCATGTCCTCTTCATTGAAGAAGAAAGAATAGACGCACATAACTCAGGTGAATTAAAAGATGCTATTTTGCATATTATCGAACAGGGTGACACGGCTATTATCGTCCAGTTGGAAAAGGTGCGCTTTATTGACAGCTCCGGCCTCGGAGCCTTACTGTCGGGTTATAAAAACGCCGCCGCCCGGTCCGGCAAGTTGGCGCTGGCGAATTTACAGCAGCAGGTGCTGTCGATGTTTGAACTAACGCGCTTAAACAGGGTGTTTGAGATTTATGCTGACTTGGACGAAGCTTTTGACAATCAAGCCTAGAGGTTATCCATGTGTACGTCTGTTATCCAGGTCGATGTAATCATCCCGACGCAAACCAAGTATCTGGACTTGATCGGCAGCATCGGCGAGCGTATCGCCTGGGAGCTGGATAACTACTCCGGCGACAAGGAGGCCTTGGCTTACCACTTAAACCTGGTATTAACGGAAGCAACAGCCAATGCCATCAAGCACGCCACGTTAACGGCGCCGGAAGATACCGTCAGGATATTGATACATATCGAAGAAAACGAGCTGAACATCAAGGTCTATGACCACGGACAGGGCTTCGACCTGGAAAGCGTACCGCTACCTGATTTCGACCATCCCAAAGAAGGCGGGATGGGCCTGTTTTTTATCAGGACATTAATGGATTCGGTCACCTACAGCAGGCAACGTGACTGTAATGTTTTGGAAATTATAAAATACCTATGAATACTATGCAGGCGACACCCTGGGAAAACCACTTTCAACGCTTGGCAGCCAGGGCGCTAAACCAGCAAACGGCGACCCTGCTGCTGCAAAAATACCATGCGTTATTGACCGCCGAATACCAGGCGTTGATTTCGCCGCGTTACGCCTTGCAGGATCTGCTGCAACTTGAACAAATCACCGCGCCGGACGCTCAACGCGTCAGCCTGCTTAAGCCCTGCCAGCATACCCCGCATTATCGGCTGCATTTTTACAGCCGGCAGGAACGTTACCTGGACGAATATATTCCGCTGCTGGAAAATGTCAGCTTACGCGTAATGGATCAAGTACAGTTTCATGTGACGCTGGACGAGATGACGCTGTTTATTAAAAGTTTCACGGTTAAAGCGGCAAAAGAACCGTATGCCGGTTTCCCCATATTGCGCAATCGTATGCTGGCAACCATTCAAGCGGTCATGGACGGCAAAGCCGAAAACGATACGCTCAATAAATTATCCGTGTTGGCCGGAATGGCCTGGCAGGAGATTGACCTGCTTCGGGCTTATCGTAATTATTACCTGCAACTCGGCCATCACACGACCAAGGCCAGCGTGCATCATGCGCTCATCAATAACCCCCAGGTCTCGCGCTGCCTGTTCAATTATTTTGAGGCCCGCTTCAGGCCGGCACCGGCATGGGACGATCTCATCGTCAGGGAAGAACAGGCCTTGATGCCGTTGCGCCTGCAATTGCTGGACAGCATGTCATCGGTGGCCGACATTAACGACGACCGCATCTTGCGCACCTTATTCAACCTGATCGACGCGACGGTACGCAGCAACTTTCACCTGCGCCGTGACTGGCAAGACTACTTTATCGCATTTAAAATTAATAGCTTGGGCGTTATTGACATGCCCGCACCCAAACCGCAGAACGAGATTTATGTCCATGCCGTCGATATGGAAGGCATCCACCTGCGCGGCGGCAAAATTTCCCGCGGCGGCATCCGCTGGTCGGACCGTCCCGATGATTTCAGGACCGAAATACTGGGCCTGATGCAAACCCAGATCAGCAAAAACGCATTGATTATCCCAACCGGCGCGAAAGGCGGTTTTATCGTCAAGAAAAACGGCTCCACATCCAGCGTTAAAGAAGCCGGCAAAAAAGCGTATATCCGCTTGATGCACGGATTACTGGACCTGACCGATAATTACCGTGACGGCAAGGTCGCTAAACTTGAAAACAGCGTTAGCTACGATGACCCTGATCCTTACCTGGTCGTCGCCGCCGACAAAGGCACGGCGCAATTTTCCGATATAGCGAACGGTGTCGCCGCAGAATACCGGTTCTGGCTGGATGACGCCTTCGCCAGCGGCGGCTCGCACGGCTATGATCACAAAGCCTTGGGCATTACCGCGCGCGGCGCATGGGAATGCGTAAAACGTCATTTTCGTGAACTGGGTAAAGACATACAAACCGAGCCGTTTACCGTCGTCGGTATCGGCAGCATGGACGGCGATGTGTTCGGCAACGGCATGTTGCTATCGCCATGCATCCGCTTATTGGCTGCATTCAGCGGCCGGCATATTTTTATCGACCCAAACCCGGCAGAAGGCAATGCCGCATTCGATGAGCGCAAACGCCTGTTTGAACTCCCCGGTTCGAGTTGGAATGATTATGACCGCGCCCTGCTTTCCTCAGGCGGCGGGGTGTATTTGCGCTCGGATAAGGACATCCCGATGTCACCGGAAGTAAAAAAATGGCTGGGCCTGCGTTACAAATCGCTGGACGGTGAGTCGCTGATACGCTATCTCTTAACCGCACAGGTTGATTTATTATGGCTGGGCGGCATCGGCACCTACATCAAGTCCAGCGCCGAAAAACACGAAGATGTCGGCGACAGGAGCAACGACAATGTCCGCGTGAACGCTGCCGATTTAGCGGCGCATGTCGTTGGCGAGGGTGCTAATCTCGGCTTTACGCAAAAAGCGCGCATCGAATACGCCCTGCTCGGCGGGCGCATTAATACCGATGCCGTCGATAACTCGGCCGGGGTTGATACTTCCGACCACGAAGTCAATTTGAAAATCCTGTTGATGGCCTTGCAAAAACAAGCCGTCATTACCGACTACCAGGCCTTATTTACCGATATGACGGCCGCCGTCTGCTCGCTGGTACTGGCCAATAACACGGCGCAAAGCCTATGTTTGTCGCTGGAGCAACTGCGCTGCAAAGACAACCCCGGACAATTCCTGCAAGTGGCCGAACGACTGGAAACGGCCGGGTTTCTCGATAAAACCGTCGAATCCTTTCCGCAAAACAAGGATGTTTTATTAAGGCCCGGACAAACGATAACACGCCCTGAATTTGCGGCGCTGATGGCCGCCGCGAAAATGTACCTGACCCAGCAAATACAGCAACAAACCGCGTTGCTGCAGGAAGAATGCTGCTGCGGTTACCTGGCGACTTATTTTCCGGAGCAACTTACCTCGCCGTATAGAGACCAGCTTGCCAGCCATCCGTTGGCCAATGAAATCAAAGCCACCCTCATCAGCAATAAAATCATTAACCAGGCCGGATGCAGCTTTTTAAACGTTTATATCGAAAACGGCGCCGACAGCGACACGCAGAATATACTTGATGCCGTTGCCTGCTACCTGGCTTTCGACCGGGTGCTGGATGGCGATACGCTACGCAGCGAAATTGGTGCGCTGGATAACAGGATAGCCGCCGATAAGCAATACCAATTATTGATGCAGATTGAAAAAACATTGCTTCATTTCTGCCGATGGACATTGGCACGCGGCAAAAAAATAGTTCCCGATACCCTGGCTATTAATCGCTACAGCCGTTATTTAAGCGATTACGATGCTTATTTTAGCCAAACCGGTATTAATCAATACGACTCACTCCAGATACAACAGCAACAGGAACTCTACCGACAGGACGGCATCCCTGCTGAACTTGGGCGAAAAATAGCCG
>SCST01000293.1 GCA_004299465.1 Methylovulum sp.
GTCCCGATCCATCGTTAGGCTATGCCTTTGTTACGTCGATGACGGTATTGGTTATTGCCTGTCCCTGCGCATTAGGCCTTGCTACGCCGATTTCGGTGATGGTCGCCGTCGGCAGGGCCGCGCAGTCGGGCATATTGATACGCAACGGCGATGCGTTGCAAACCGCGGGTAAACTGACCTGCCTGATTCTCGATAAAACCGGCACCGTCACCGAAGGCAAGCCGGTCGTTACATCGATAGAATCCTTAAGCGAGCTTAGTGAAAACCGCATCCTGCAATTGGCGGCCGGCATTGAATCAGGCTCCGAACACCCGTTAGCGGCGAGTATCCTGGCTGCGGCCGAGCAAAAACAGCTCAAGCCGGAAAAAATGATGCAGTTTGATGCGATTGCCGGTTTTGGCATCAGCGCCATGTGCGACGGCCAACGCATCCTGTTCGGCAACAAAGCGTTGATGGATACGCAAGGCATTCGTTATACGGACGTTAACAAGCGCCTCGAAACACTGTCGGCGTCAGGGCAAACACCGATGCTGCTGGCCGTGGGCGATGCTGTCATCGGCATTATCGCCGTGGCCGACCCGATAAAAAAAGATTCCGCCGCCGCTGTGATGCAATTGGCGGGGCAGGGCATACGCGTCATCATGGTGACCGGCGATAACCCGATTACCGCCGATGCGATAGCGAAGCAGGCGGGCATTGTCGAGGTCAAGGCCCAGGTCTTGCCGCAGGATAAAGCCCAGGTTGTCAAGGAATTGCAAGAACAGGGCGAGATTGTCGGCATGGTCGGCGACGGCATCAATGATGCGCCCGCGCTGGCGCAGGCCAATGTCGGCCTTGCCATAGGCACGGGCACCGATGTTGCGATAGAAAGCGCCGATGTCGTCATCCTGCAAGGCTCGCTGTTAAAAGTCCCTGAAGTGATCGGCTTATCAAAAGCGACGGTTACCAATATCAAACAGAACCTGTTGGGCGCGTTTTTCTATAACACGATCAGCATCCCGGTTGCGGCAGGCTTGTTGTATCCCGTGTTCGGCATCTTATTAAACCCGATGATAGCTGGCGCGGCGATGGCGATGTCGTCATTGACGGTAGTGACGAATGCCAACCGTTTGCGCTGGATGAAGTGGTGAGTCGTAGGGCGCGCTGTGCGCGCCTTAACGTGCTGCGATATTTAGGTGGATAAGGCGCGCGTAGCGCGCCCTGCTACTACTACGAAGAAAGACCTAACCTTACATCAACATTTATGAAGCAATCTTCTAACACCGTGGGCCGTCGCCGGCTGGCGGCAGCCTTATCCGTCTTTATCGGCATCGGTTCCGCTTATGCGGCAACGGCGCCCGAATCGATCCGTATCGGCGCTTTGTTGTCATTGACCGGCAACTGGTCTTCTCTTGGGCTCATGAGCCAAACGGTATTGGGTATGGCGAAGCGCGACGTTAATCATTATCTGGCCGCGCACGGCTCCCGCAAAAGCGTGGATTTGCTGGTGCGCGATACCCGCCTTGACCCTGATGTGGCGCTGGAAAAATTTCAGCAGCTGATAAATCAGGATGTGGTTGCCGTGATCGGCCCGCAATCCAGTTCCGAAGTGGCCAAGCTGAA
>SCST01000294.1 GCA_004299465.1 Methylovulum sp.
CTGATAAGTCTTTGTTGACTTCAACCAGGCTCATGCCCGGTTTGATCCGCGGGGCAATAGCGGATAATGGCAGCAGGCCGGATGCTTTTTTTGGCGGTTCGGTAACACAAGCCGATAAGACCGAAGTCATCAGCAATGCAATTAAAAATCTCATACTTAAATACTCCCATTGCGGCAACAGTAAAAAAAGATTTTTATTGCGGATAGCCTGGTTTTATTGCCGAGCCGGGTGGATTAGTGCCTTGATTGCCGGCGTGACTGCGCAGGTAGCTGGTCAGGTAATGCATAATGGTTTCGGCGGCTTCCTGTTTTTGGCTGGATACGGCGATTTGCACATAGGTGGCATCGTCCAGCCGGTGACAATTCACTACGGCAACGCTTTGTTCGCCAAAACCGCCTATCGTGCCATTGCCGTGATCTTCAATTTCCAGGTTCATTTTGCCCATGATCTCCTTGGTGCTTTGCTGGCATTGCTCAAAGCTGAGTTCATGTTTAATAAAACTGGCGGTAGTCAGCGCCGGCGGCGCGGCATGGCTTGAGCCGGTAGCTATCGATAAGGCAAAGAGCGACAGTAGGGTTTTGGCAGTGTTCATAGGATTATTTTTGTTATTGTTATAGAAAATTAAGGTAACTATTCAGCTCCTTGCCAAGTTACCTGAAGTCATACTCGCTCTTTGAGCTGTGTAGGGCGCGCCGTGCGCGCCTTCTCCGATACCTGGGGCAACAACGTGCCAATCCGTTGGCGCGCGCAGCACGCCCTACAACAGGCACCTTTGACCACAAAGTACACATAGGGCAAAACTTTTCTGAAGGAGGGCTAGGTAGTTACAAATTAAGCCTAAACCACCCTGTCTTCCGGCTCAAGCCCTGCAAAAAATGCCGCGATATTATTGAGTACCCGGTTGCCCATAGCCGTTCGCGTTTCTTCGCTGGCGCTGCCGATATGCGGCAACAGGGCAATGTTATCGAGTTCCAGGAAGCCTGGGTTGATAGCCGGTTCGCCTTCGAAGACATCCAGGCCGGCGCCGGCGATCCAGCCTGCTTTAAGCGCCTTGACCAACGCATTGCTGTCGATGACATCGCCGCGCGCGGTGTTGATTAAATGCGCCGATGGGCGCATTAATTTCAGGCGCTTCTCGTTGATCAAGTGTTTGGTGGCGGGGCTTCCGGGGCAATGCAGCGAGACGAAATGCGCTTCGGACAGTAATTCTTCAACAGTTTCACAGCGTATCGCCTGCAATTCATCGACTATCGCCTGCTCAGGCGCAGACGGCACATAAAACAGGATTTTCATGCCGAAACCGTGATGGGCTTTTCTCGCCATCGCCTGCGCGATACGGCCGAAACCGATCAGTCCCAAGGTTTTGCCGGTTACTTTTTGGCCTAATAATTGGGTAGGCCCCCAGCCCGTCCATTGCCCGTTCAGGATCATGCGCTCGGCCTCGGATGCACGCCGCGCCGACATCAGCAGCAATAACATCGCAATATCGGCGGTGCAATCAGTCAACACATGCGGCGTGTTGGTGACGACCAGGCCGTGCTCTTTCGCGGCGTTGATGTCGATATTGTTGTAACCGACACCGAAATTGCCGATGATTTTAACGCGCCGCTTGTCCACGCCGATAATGTCGGCGGTAATCGGATCGGTGACGGTAGGCAACAAGGCATCGGCCGTTTGCATCGCGAGTTTTAATGCCTCCGCGCTCATCGGCATGTCGGACTCGTTTAGCTGGACATCGTAATGGGCTTTGAGCTGGGATTCGACTTCGGCGGGCCAGCGGCGGGTGACGATGACTTTGGGTTTGTTCATGGGCGATTCTCCACGCGATTGTAAGTTGGCTTAGTGTAGCGTAAGCCAACAACAGTAGCCACCCGGACCCCATTGCACGTCATAGTGAACTCAATCCGGGTTGTTAACGAAAGGCAGGACTTTTGAGGAAGTTATTTCGCAGTTGCGCGATAGTATTCAATCGCCGCAGCAACACCACTACCCGGCTTAATATCAAAACCGCTATCCAGCATAGCCATTTCGACGCCGGCAATAGCGCCGAGCATAGACACATCGTTCATATCGCCGACATGGCCGATACGGAAGACTTTGCCGGCAACTTCCGACAAGCCCGCGCCCAGCGAGATGTCGTATTTGCTGAATGCGGTGCTGATAACGGTGCGGGCGTCCTTGTCTTCCGGGACGACAATCGCCGAAACGGTATCGGATTCAAAGCCGGGTTGGGCGCAGAGTTTCAAGCCCCAGGCGGCAACGGCTTTACGGGTGCCTTCAGCCAGACGGTGATGGCGGGCGTAAACGTTTTCCATGCCTTCTTCGAGCAGCATGTCCAACGCCTTGCGTAAGCCATACAGTAACGGCAGGTTAGGCGTGTAGGGTGTATAACCCGCCGCATTATTGGTGATTTGATCTTTTAAATCCAGGAAGCAGCGGGGATAAGTCGATGTTTGCACCGCTTGCAGGGCTTTTTGGCTGAACGCCACAAACGCGCCGCCGGCCGGCAGCATAAAGCCTTTTTGCGAGCCGCTGATGGCACCGTCAATACCCCATTCGTCCATGCGGAAGTCGATACTGGCGATGGAGCTGACGCCGTCTACGAATAACAGGGCAGGGTGGCCTGCAGCATCCATTGCTTTACGGACGCCTGCAATATCACTGGTTACGCCGGTGGCGGTTTCGTTATGCGTTGCTAAAACAGCTTTGATCTCGTGCTTGCTGTCTTCTTTTAAACGCGTTTCCAGCTTGTCTAACGGGATGCCTTTACCCCAGGTTTCCTGATGAATTTCAACATCGAATCCCAGGCGTTTTGCCATTTCCGCCCATAAGTGGCTGAATTGGCCGAAACGGTAAATCAATACCTTGTCGCCTGGATTTAAACAGTTGGTTAATGCGATTTCCCAACCGGCTGTTCCCGTTGCAGGAAAGACAAAAGCTTGCCCGGTTTCAGTCCTGAAGATTTTTTTCAGGTCGTTCAGTAGCGGGGTCAGCAGTTTTGGGAAGATAGGTGAGCGATGGTCTTCCATCGGGGCATGCATTGCATTCAGAATTTCGTACGGTACGTTGGTAGGACCTGGGATATAGAGATGGTTACGACCAGCCATGATTGCCTCTTTTATAAAGTAGTTGATTGGATGTGGTTAAAGCTTATGCGCACGACCGTGCTTGCAGGGTTTACCAGGAAGCATGTCTTCGTGGGCAGGTAATTTCCTGCGAAGAATATACCCGACTTGCTGGTCTTTTTGTCCATTTTCCGCGTTGTAAAAATGGTTACATAGCTCACTATGCGCCCATTTTTACGCCTTGAAAATGAACAAAAATCCTGCGCAATTCGAGTATATTCATTCTTGGATATTGCCTGAAAAACAGATGGCGTGGATTGGGTAAAATCCTCGACTGCGACGATTACAGTATAAAACAGCTTTTGCTTATTAAAAAGCCAAAGCGAAAAAACCGGGAATGATGACATAGCCATTCCTATTCAGCAAGATTTGCTTGAATAATTTACGCGGTAAAAATTGACTTTGCTTGGCCTGAAAGTAGAATGGGCGATTTATTTGTTTCTGGGTCATGCCAGGATTATTTTCCAGGTATTGGTTATCAGTAGGCTATCACTTAAGTAGGAATGTACAGATGAGTCACACTTTATATACGGCGTCAGTTCAACGCGTGCAGCGTTGTGAATTAGCTGTTCCGGGTTCGAATCCTGATTTGTTTGAAAAGGCTATGAAAAGTGGCGCGGACTTCATTTTCTTGGATCTCGAAGACGCTGTGGCTCCTGATGACAAGTTGCGCGCCAGGAAAAACATTATCGAAGCGATTAATGACCTGGACTGGAAAGGGAACGGCGTGACGATTTCGGTGCGCATCAACGGTCTGGACACACAATATATGGTGCGCGATGTCGTTGATTTGGTCGAGCAGTGCGGTGCGAAACTGGATACCATCCTGATCCCTAAAGTGGGCGTTTATGCCGATGTTTATATGGTTGAAGCAATGCTTAACCAGCTCGAAATGCAGCAGGGACTCAAAAACAAAATCGGCATCGAAGCCTTGATTGAAACCGCATTAGGCATGGCCAATGTTGAAGATATTGCACGCCAAGGCGCCTGTGGCCGTCTCGAAGCGCTGCATTTCGGTGTTGCCGATTATGCCGCCAGTAACCGCGCCAGAACGACTAATATCGGCGGTTTGAATCCTGATTATCCAGGCGACCAATGGCATGCGGCGATTAGCCGTATGACCGTCGCCTGTCGCGCTTACGGCTTGCGGCCTATAGACGGCCCATTCGGCGATTTTAAAGATCCGGAAGGTTACAAGCAGGCGGCACGGCGCGCAGCGGCGCTCGGTTGTGAAGGCAAATGGGCGATTCATCCGACGCAAGTGGAATTAGCCAACGAGGTCTTTACGCCGCCTGCCGCGGAAATAGAAAAAGCCAAACGCATCCTGGTCGCCTTACAGGAAGCTGCCGCCCAGGGAAAAGGCGCGGCGGCACTGGATGGGCGTTTGATCGATGCGGCTTCAGAAAAAATGGCGAATAATGTGGTCAGGGCCGCCGAGGCGATTGCCGCGAAAGCCGCTAAGATTTGATTAATTAACAACAAACAACAATAGTAGACAACACGGAGATGCTGTGGATATTCATGAGTATCAAGCGAAAGAAATTTTAAGCGGTTACGGTATAAAAATCGCTGAAGGTGGTTTGGCCTATAGCCCGGAAGACGCCGTGCAACGCGCCAGGGAAATAGGCGGCCATATTTGGGCCGTAAAAGCGCAGGTTCATTCCGGTGCGCGCGGCAAAGCGGGCGGCATCAAGATCTGCAAAACTCATGACGATGTCGAGGCGGCCGCGGAAGCCTTGCTAGGCAAGCGTCTGGTTACGCACCAGACCGGCCCTGCCGGTAAAGTGTGTTCAAGGCTGTATGTCGAGGCCGGTACCGACATCGCTAAAGAATTGTACTTTTGCTTTCTCGTTGACCGCAGCTCGGAGCGCATTGTTATGGTCGGCTCTGCACAAGGTGGTATGGACATCGAGGAGCTAGCCGTTACGCAGCCCGAGGCAATCACCAAGATTTACATCGAACCTGCCGTTGGTTTGCAGGATTACCAGGCGCGTGAAATGGCTTTCGCGCTGGGCCTGGATACCGAAATCCTGAGCCATGCCGTCAAAACCATCAGGGGCTGTTACCGCGCTTTGCGCGATTTGGATGCCAATATGCTCGAAATCAATCCGCTGGTAATCACCCGTAGCGGCGAGCTGGTCGCATTGGATGCCAAAATGGGCTTCGATGAAAACGCGTTGTTCCGTCAGCAAAAAATATCCGAGCTGCGCGATAAAACCCAGGAAGACCCACGCGAAACTGCGGCGGCGGACAGGGGTCTGAGCTATGTCGGTTTGGACGGCGACATCGGTTGCATGATTAACGGTGCGGGTCTCGCGATGGCGACGATGGACATGATCAAGCTGGCGGGTGGTGAACCTGCCAATTTCCTAGACGTAGGCGGCGGCGCATCGGCCGAACGCACCGAAAAAGCCTTTCGCCTGGTGTTGGCAGACAAAAATGTCAAGGCGATGTTGGTGAATATCTTTGCCGGTATCAACCGTTGCGACTGGATTGCCGAAGGCGTTGTGCAGGCGGTCAGGAAAATCGATATGAAAGTACCGTTGATCGTCAGGCTTTCAGGCACTAATGTTGAAGAGGGGCGGCGGATTATCGCGGACAGCGGACTGCCGATCATTACCGCGGAAACATTAGCGGAAGCAGCCGAAAAAGCCGTTCAGGCGCGTAATGAAGTTGTTGCAAGAGAGGCTTAAGGAATCAGATGGCTATTTTAATTAACGAAACCACCCGCATCATTGTCCAGGGCTTTACCGGAAAAATCGGTTCTTTCCATGCGCAGGACATGATTAACTACGGTTCCCAGGTTGTCGGCGGCGTCACGCCGGGCAAAGGCGGTCAAACCCATCTGGGCCTGCCTGTCTTCAATACGGTAAAAGAAGCCGTACAGCAAGCCGGAGCCGAGGCCAGCATTATTTTCGTGCCGCCGGCATTTGCCGCCGATTCCATCATGGAAGCCGCCGATGCAGGCATCAAGTATTGTGTCGCGATTACCGACGGTATTCCTACCCAGGACATGATGACGGTTAAAAACTTTCTGCGCCGTTTCCCGAAAGAAGATCGGATGATCTTAACCGGCCCTAATTGCGCGGGAACGATCAGTCCGGGACGCTCAATGTTGGGTATCATGCCAGGGCATATCTATATGCAGGGTAATGTCGGCATCGTCGGCCGTTCCGGTACCTTGGGCTATGAAGCCGCCGACCAGATGAAACGCTTGGGGATAGGTATTTCGACGTCGGTCGGTATCGGCGGCGACCCGATTAACGGCAGCTCGCACCGCGATGTTCTGGAACAGTTTGAACAGGACCCGGAGACTAAGGTTGTGCTGATGATAGGCGAAATCGGCGGGCCACAAGAAGTCGAGGCCGGCATCTTCGCCAAAGAAAAAATGACTAAACCGGTAGTCGCCTACATCGCCGGATTAACTGCGCCTGAAGGCCGCCGCATGGGGCATGCCGGCGCGATTATTTCTTCTGCCGGCGAGAGTGCCGCTGAGAAAGTTGCCCTATTGAAGGAATTGGGTGTGACGATTTGCCCGACACCGGCGGCGATGGGTGCGACGGTTGCTGAAGTGCTGGCAAAGCTATAGTTCGGCCTGCCGATAAGTGTCTTTTCGGCACCGGTACCCATGAACGGATGCCTCCAGTAGGGCGCGCCGCGCGCGTCTTTTCCGTAGATTGATAGTACACGCTTAACTTTAATCCCCCCCTCTGGCGCGCGCGGCGCGCCCTACACTAAGCGGCGTTGACTTAAGTTGTTCGCTGAGCCTGGTCGAAGAGAATCTCTGGTTTCAATTCCGCTCAGCCAGCGGTCGCCTTGAGAGTCATATCGCTAAACGCCGACAGGCTGCGCGATACCCAGTGCCTCATTTAGCGCACCGGATAGCGTCGGATAGCGAAAACTGAATCCTTGTGCCAGCAGGCGTTCCGGCATCACCCGCTGGCTGCCTAAGACCAGTTCCGACATTTCCCCCAAAACTATTTTTAAGAATCGGGCCGGAATCGGCACTAGGGCAGGGCGCTTTAAACAGTGCGCCAGTGTTTGGGTGAATTCGCTGTTGCTTACCGGATTCGGAGCGGTCGCGTTATAAGCGCCCTGCATCGATGCGTTGTCTATCATGGTCTGGGCAATAGCGATCCAGTCGTCTCGATGAATCCATGACATCCATTGCTGGCCATTGCCTAAACGCCCGCCCAGGCCCAAACGAAAAGGCGGCAGCATGCGTTGCAGCAGGCCGCCGCCGTCAGCAATCACTAATCCCGTCCTGATCAGGCAAACCCTGACGCCGAATTGTTCCGCCTGTTGCGCCATCTGTTCCCAATCGCGGCAAAGTTGCGCTGAGAAATCCTCGTCGTATGTCGATTGCTCGGTTAATACCGTGTCGCCTTGGTCGCCGTAGTAGCCGATAGCGGAGCCGCTAATCAGCAAGGCAGGTTTTACCGCCATATGCGTAATGCATGCTACGAGCTGTTCAGTCAGGCAGATTCGGCTGTCCCTGATTAGTCGTTTGCGGCGCGCGCTCCAGCGAGCGTCAAGAATCGGTGCGCCGGCAAGGTTGATGATGACTTGATAGGACTCTTCCGGATTGAGCTCAGCGAGACTACCCAGCGCATGAACGCCGGAGCCGCATAGCTTGGCGACGGAATCAGGGTTACGGCTTAATACGCTCACGGCATAGCCCCGGCTAACGAGGCTGCGAGTCAGGGCGCTGCCGATGAAGCCGGTGCCGCCGGTAATTAGTATTTTCATAATGATATCCTCATGAGTTGATAAACCGCAGGCTGTGATAGTCAGTCAGGCCAATAGGCCTAAAAGTTCGGCGGCATTGACGCGACAAGCATATTTTTATAGCGGGCTATTCAAGTATAGCAATGCATTTGTCTATTTTTTGTATAAGTTTTGTTTATATGGTGACAATAGTGTCTTGAGCGGGATAATAAACTTTATTCCATTTTAATAGTCGTACAAATGCGTAATCATTTACCCTATCCTCCCCTACAAACCCTCCCGAGTTGTCTGCCGGAGGGTTTTTTTTTATTACGGCCGCTGGACGGACGATGCAGATATACGGCTAAATGAACCCGGTTGCGATTGATGCAACATTTTTACTGTTTTTATTGTGCGCAGGGTTATTTCCAAACAGCTTCTTAAGACGATGTCAATTAGCGTGGGAACGATAAGCTAATTTCAGGAAGTTTATGTTTAACCAAACCCTATGTAATGGAAAAAACCTTTTAAAACCAATAAGCCTACAGCACAATTGGCATGTTTTCAACGCTTCTTGACGGCAGCTGGCTTTGGGGTGTTCAGAGTATCTATAAGCGATTGATTGTTCATATTCGGTGTTTTTTTAACAATATTGTCACAAAATAAGTTGAGAATGGATCGGATTAATTAACAATAGCAAACAGCGATATCAGCTAACTTAGTATGAGTATTGAGTATGCAGCTTTATAGAACTATTTGGATTTCCGATCTTCATATCGGCTCTACCCAGTGTCAGGCCGACGTATTGCTTGATTTCCTAAAACACAGCGATAGCGAAAAGCTATATCTGGTTGGTGATATTATCGATTTTTGGGCGCTCTCCAAGAAAGTATATTGGCCCAGGTCGCATAATACGATCATTCAAAAGCTCTTGCGCAAGGCGAGACATGGCACTCAAATTATTTATGTGCCGGGTAACCATGATGAAAACGTCAGGGATTATGATAACCATGTGTTTGGCGATATCGTTGTCAAAAAATCCGATGTGCACACCACCGCGGACGGCAAAAAGTTCCTAATCGTCCATGGTGACGAGTACGATACTATTGCCAAATACCATGCCTGGGTTGCGAAACTTGGCTCCAAAGGTTATGACCTGTTGATCGAAATCAATCGTTTGTTACGGATGATAAGGCGCTTGTTGGGTATGCAATCTAATTTTTCGCTCGCCGCCTATGTCAAATTCAAAGTTAAAAATGCAGTCCAATTTATTTCCGATTACGAGGAAAGCATCATTCGTACGCTAAAAAACGAGCATTTGGATGGCGTTATCTGCGGTCATATCCATCATGCCGAGATTAAAGAAATCGATAACTTTTTGTATGTAAACACCGGGGATTTTGTGGAGAGTTGTACAGCTATTGTCGAACACGATGATGGTTCTTTGCATTTGATTCGCTGGGAAAAACAGGGCTAAGCCGTAAAACGGCGTATTTCCATTAAAGGTTCATTCTCAGGAACGCGCATGAAACAACTTTTGCAAATAGCATTGCCACTCTACCCAGAGCTGGCAGGCTTTTAAAACCAGCCGGGTCTTAACTTGCGAAGTTATTTCATGCATATTTCTTAGCTGTCCTTATCAATCGTTTTAATTTCGCTAGTGCAACGTCCTTGCCTGAAACGTGTTTCAATCCTATCGCCGATAGCCAGTTGCTCGGTGGAGCGTATGATGCTTCCGGAAGAAGGCTCTAGGGTCAAGGTATAACCGCGGCTTAGCGTTGCCAGTGGGCTGACGGCATGTAGGGTTTGGCCGGCATGACTAAGCTGCCGGTCCAGTTTTTCCAGCTTACGGGTAATGGCTGCGGGCAGGCGCTGATTCAGGTAGCGTAACTTTTGCTCGCAACGGCTTATTGTGCCGGCAGGATTATGCTGCCCCAGTTTCGCTGTTTGGGTTTCCAGCAGGTTTTTTTGATGGCGCAGTTTTAAGCGTATGGCTTGTTCCAGCCTTAATTCGAGCTCATCAATACGTTGAGCGTTCCTGGCCAGTTTTTGTCCGGGGTGTTGCTGTTGCAGGCGTTTGCTTAGCCAGTCCAATGTTTGTTGCTGTTGGTCCAGTTTGCGCTGCATATGGCGTTGCAAGCGTGTTTCCAGATTACTAAAGCGTGCGAGCCAATCCTGCTGGTCCGGGGTTGCGTGCTCGGCGGCGGCTGAGGGCGTCGCGGCGCGGAGGTCAGCAACAAAATCGGCAATGGTGAAATCGGTTTCGTGGCCTACGGCTGAAATAACCGGGATTTCGCTCGCAAAAATAGCGCGGGCAACGATTTCTTCATTAAACGCCCACAAGTCTTCGAGAGAACCGCCGCCGCGGCCAAGAATAAGGACGTCACAGAATGGATTGGCATTAGCGGCGGCGATGGCTTTGGCGATGTCATATTTGGCGTTGTCGCCCTGAACCGCGACTGGATAAATGATGACCGGTATGGCGGGGAAGCGTCTTTTCAACACCGTTAATATATCCCTGACCGCGGCACCAGTCGGCGACGTAATGATGCCGATAGTGTCGGGCAGGGCGGGTAGCGGCTGTTTATGGG
>SCST01000295.1 GCA_004299465.1 Methylovulum sp.
ACGCCCTTCCCTGTCCAGCCGTCGACAAATACCAGCGTTTCCGGCGCATGGTGCCGCACAATATAGCGCAGTGCATTCAGGTCCATGCCGACATCCCTGATGATAGAAATCGAATAATGCGCGGCTTCGGTGTTGAAATGACGTTTGAGCACCCGCTTAAGCAAGACGCCGACCGGCGTTCCGGCGCGCGCCAATGACACCAGCGTGATACCGTTAGAACGCGTTGCCAGGATGCGTTCAGCCAATATCATGACATGCTCCGCCACGCGCGCTTTATTGGCAGCCATTGCCTGGTGAAACAGCGCCAGGTAATCGTCCGACGGCAAGGATTCATGCGACAGCATTTGCGAATAATGTTTCCGTCCGGACTGGATCAATGCTTCCTTGATGGACACGGGCGTATCCGGCATCGCTATCTGCGTCAGCAAAAACATCACATCACCCGGCGCATAGCTGCCGCTAAACGGCGTTATCGCGGCCATCAGGCAACAACCAGCGCGTTAAACAATTGCGTATTTTTCGGGATCAACGCATAGTCGCATAAGGCCAGGAACGGTGCATCGGTTTTGCTGTCGCCTGCGCCAAAACTCAGGACTTCGGGATGCTGTTGCCTATAGCCGTCCAGCAAATAGCTGACTGCGCTTTCTTTATTGATGATACGCGGCAATACGGCAAGATTATTGCCGTTGATATGCCAATACAAGCTGCCGTCACGGATAAATGGGTCCGGCTTTATCACGACATCCAGCAGTTTTTCCAGCGTCGCTTCAGTACCGTCATTATGTTTGATGACGCCGTACCAGGTAATGTCAAAATCATCGACCAGGCGCGCTTTATAACCGTCATAACGGCGGCAATAGGCTTCAACCGCTTCCCACAGGGCCAGCAATTTTTCATGATAGGCGGGCAATTCCCGCAGCATCCTGTCCATCCAGGCCGCATCAACCTCACCCTGTTTGTCTAAAATGACCGCGCCGTGATTCAGCACCACTTCTTCCTGGAACGGCAGGTTGACGCGGCGAAACGCATGCACATCGCGCGCCGTCACCGGGACAATCCTGAAGCCCTTCGCCAGCCATTGCCACAGCCATTGCTGTTTGCGCGTCGCGAATGAATTAGGCGTGCCGTCCGGCAGATAGGCCCGCACCTGTAATGCGGCGCTATCGGCGCCCGGCGCGCATTTTCTCAAAGTCTGGAACACGGTATCGTCAAGGTCTAAAAAAATGTAGCTTTGCATGGTATGGCGTGTTTGGATTAAGTTCAAAGCGTGCGCTGACGGCTTGCCAGGCCTGCAGCCTTTCTAACAGCGATGCGCACAGCGGTGTTTCATGGCACAGGACAATGCCGCGGTAAGCGGCAGGGTCCAGGTTGTAAATAAAATTGGGTATGCCATCGTCATAGTTATCCTCAAACCGGCAAACCCGTGCAATATCGTTGCCTTGGTGAATCGGCGAGCGCGTCGTGCTTTGCACTCTGACGTCAACACCTTTGTCTTCCAGCTCACGCCCAAGCAGGTAGGCCGGCGCATTGCATTCGCCGGACCCTAACACCAGTATCGGGCGGGCGTCATCATTAACGTTTGCGAGCAGTCCCAGCAACTCATCGACAACACCGGTTTCCAGCCGTACCGGCGCAGCTATGCCCAAACGTCCGGGCCAGGCCAATAGATGCTTTTTACAGGCGCCATTGCCGGAAACATTGACGGTAATATTATCGATGGCCGTGTTATGGCTATCGTCAAAATACAACAAACCTTGCCGGAAGCATACCCATTCCACGCTAACCCCCGCTTGCGCTTCCAGCACAGCACGGTCATCAGGATGGGCAAAATTCACCAGGCTGACGATGAATACTTTTTGCAATCCCGGATTAACCGTTTGATACGCATTGATCAATTGTAAAAATGTCCTGCCGGTACTGATTTCATCATCGATTAATACCAGGGTTTCGGCATTTAAAAACCGCTGCCGGTAATCGGGACGCTCAGGATAATACAGAAAAAAGTCAGTGGCATGACTATGCGCCTCATCAAACGCCAACCGTTCGTATCCTTCCATCTGGTAGCGCGTTGTTTGCATAAACAGCGCGTTTTGTATACCGGCATGACTAGCCGCTGAAAATACCCCGTAACCTAATCCCGTTGCAGTTTCCGCCATGCCTATCCACAATGAACTGCACCCTGCCCCGCTTTTTAGCACGGCGCGCGCCAATGCGCGATACGACCAACTCATCATCCTGGGCGATACCGGATAATGCTTGCCTAATACCTTACTGACTAATAAAAATTTGCGCTTGCTGCTGACGCGGGCGGCGAAGCCTAATAAACGTTTGAGGGGGATGCGGCCTGGCGCTATGTTGAGATGGAGTGTGCCGGTATCCAGTTTAATCGTTAGTGTTTTTTGCATGGTTTATTCTGTTTGTTGACCGCATTAGGTTTTTGCCAACCCGCGCAACTGATTTAGCCAGCCTTTGAAATGCGGACATTCCTGTTCCATTTTGGAAAGCGTGACCTGTTCGGCGATAAGCGGCCCGTGCCGTGTCTTTTTGTATGAGGGACTTAGAATATTTTCCAGCCGTTTGGATGGTTTGGTTTCGTAGCTATCGTTAATATGTTCGGGAGTTTGGAAACTTGCCCGCACTTTTTGTAAGCGGGTGAGCTGTTTTTTCCAGTCTGGTTCCGTACGCACTAAAGCTTCAACATCAGAAAAAAACAGCCCTTCAAGTTCATAAGGTTGGAAATAAGCAATAAATCGCTCTGGACGACAACTCACATGACTGATGATAGCCTGCGTCAACGCATCTTCCATAACATTCAGGCGCGCATAAATATCTGTGTTATTCTTTGCGTCTTGGAATTTTGGAAAATCTGTATCCAATCCGTACAAATCCAGGAACGTTGTCAGCACGACATTTGGATATTGGCGCAAGGTGTTTCTGGCATTGAATTTAAGGCGGTCAAAACTAACTGCACCGCCTTGGGCATTTTTTGATGTTTGTAAAAGCTGTGGCTCCAGATAAATCTGCAAGTGGTGTAAGGTGGGGGCAACTATTTTCTTGATGAACGATTCTTCACTTTGACCTTCGGCAAATACAATGACTTCCTGCTTCATCAGGGTCTTCCACCCAGCACATTACTTTTCCACAATTCTCCCATTGTGTATTGCTCCAGCCAACCGGACAGTTCCTCTGAAGTAAAACGTTTAAAGACAGAAGCATCGTTTTCCTGATCGACCACAACAATATCTTCTGGCGATAATTCATTAACTAATTCAACTGATTGTGTAGAAACTATCAATTGTTTTTCTTCCGCGACTTGTTTGAAAATGTCCGCCAACACTGAAATGGCGTAGGGATGCAGACCCAGTTCCGGTTCATCAATCAGGATAGTGTCAGGCAACAATTCAAGAGGCTGTAACAATAATGTCGCCAAACAAATGAAGCGTAATGTGCCATCTGACAGCACATGTGCTTTGAATGGGCTGTCCGGTTGACCTTTTTGCGTCCATTCTAATTCGATGTATTCAGGCTCGCCCAGACGTTGGACAAAATTGCCAAAGAATGGCGCGACCAGGCGAATAGTACCAACAATCCGTTGATAATAATCGTTATGCTGCCTATAAAGCATCCGCAAATAAGCGGCCAGGTTGGCAGCATCGGGTTTTAACAGCAAGTTGTCGTTGGTTGCGTGTCGTTGTTTTACTTTGGCTTTGTCGCTGGTGTCGTGGAAATGGTAGACACGCCAAGTGGCTATGGGTAACTCAGAGTCGATCTCGGAATAATTAGCCACAATAAGTTTTGCCTCATCATAACCCCTGCCATTTAACGCTAAATCAAATTTGTGAAAATAATCCAAGAAAGGTGCTTCATCAAGTCCCGAAGCGCATATCTCCTTACCAAAAACGAATCTATTATCATTGGTTGGAATAAGGCCGAACTGATAGGCATTAGCTCCAAATCGCAATCTTGCCTGTAAACTATCAGTCGTATTTCTACCAAAATGCAACAGCGCATCAGGGCCACCTTGCGTTTGCACATATAATTGCAGATTTT
>SCST01000296.1 GCA_004299465.1 Methylovulum sp.
CTGTTGAATTGCATGGCGATGATTTTGTCGCAAAAATGGGCGCGGAAGCCATTTATGACTTGCTAAAAGCCATCGATTTGAAAGAGCAGGTCAATATCCTGCGCGAGGAAATCAATTCGACCAGCTCAGAAACAAAAATTAAGAAGTATGCCAAACGCCTTAAAGTGATGGATGCTTTACTGAGCTCCAAGAATCGTCCTGAATGGATGATCCTGCAGGTGCTCCCGGTATTGCCACCTGAATTGCGGCCATTGGTTCCGTTGGACGGCGGGCGTTTTGCAACCTCCGACTTGAATGATCTATATCGCCGGGTTATTAATAGAAATAACCGGTTAAACAGGCTGCTGGACTTAAATGCGCCCGATATTATCGTGCGCAATGAAAAACGGATGTTGCAGGAGTCGGTAGATGCGCTGCTGGATAATGGTCGCCGCGGCCGCGCCATTACCGGCACTAACAGGAGGCCTTTGAAATCCCTGGCTGATATGATTAAAGGCAAGCAAGGCCGATTCAGGCAGAACTTGCTGGGCAAGCGTGTTGATTATTCAGGGCGTTCAGTGATTGTGGTTGGTCCGACATTAAGGTTACATCAATGCGGATTGCCGAAAAAAATGGCGCTGGAATTATTCAAGCCGTTTATTTTTAGCAAATTGCAATTTCGCGGCCTGGCGACAACGATCAAAGCAGCCAAGAAAATGGTTGAAAGAGAAGGCACTGAGGTTTGGGATATTCTCGAAGAAGTCATTCGCGAGCATCCTATTTTACTGAATCGTGCGCCCACCTTGCACAGACTCGGTATTCAGGCGTTTGAGCCTACGCTGATTGAGGGTAAGGCGATACAGTTGCATCCTTTGGTATGTAGTGCGTTCAACGCTGACTTTGACGGCGACCAGATGGCTGTGCATATTCCATTGTCAATTGAAGCACAATTGGAAGCCAGGACGCTAATGATGGCGACCAATAACATCTTGTCGCCTGCAAATGGTGAGCCGGTTATTAATCCGTCACAAGACGTGGTATTAGGGCTTTATTACATCAGTCGTGAAAAAATAAATGCGAAAGGCGATGGCTCTATATTCGGTACTGTCGGTGAGGTTCATAAGGCCTTAGCGGCTAAGGCGGTTGAGTTGCAGTCAAAAATTCAATTGCGCATCACTGAAAAGACCGAAGCCAGTACGGGTGAAATAGAAGAAAAAACCCACCGTGTCAATACAACAGTGGGTCGCGCATTGATATGGGAAGTTGTGCCGGATCGTATGCCTTACGAACTGGTAAATTGCGATATGACCAAAAAGAACATCTCGCGCTTGATTAACTACAGTTATCGTTACTTGGGTAACAAGGATACTGTAGTGCTTGCAGACCAGTTGATGTACCTGGGGTTCAGGTATGCAACAATCTCGGGCGTATCGTTTGGTATTGAAGATATGGCGATACCCGCTAAAAAAGTCGATATTATCAGGGCGGCCGATGCGGAGGTCAATGAGATACAAAGCCAGTACGCGTCAGGCTTGGTTACCGATGGTGAGCGTTATAACAAGGTAGTGGATATTTGGTCTCATGCTAATGACCAGGTGGCCAAAGTCATGATGGACGGCTTGGGCGAAGAGTCGGTGATTGATGCTGAAGGCAATACGGTAAAACAAAAATCGTTCAATTCGATTTTTATGATGGCTGAATCAGGTGCGCGGGGTTCTGCTGCACAAATTCGTCAGCTGGCGGGGATGCGCGGCTTGATGGCTAAGCCGGATGGCTCAATTATTGAAACGCCGATTACGGCAAATTTTAGAGAGGGTCTGGACGTATTACAGTACTTCATCTCTACACATGGTGCGCGCAAAGGTCTGGCTGATACGGCGCTGAAAACTGCAAACTCAGGATATTTAACGCGAAGATTGGTTGATGTCGCACAGGATCTGGTCATAACAGGCCATGATTGCGGTACATCGAATGGTCTAATCATGACACCTATTATTGAAGGTGGTGATGTCGTTGAGCCGTTGTCCGAGCGCGTGTTAGGACGGGTCGCTGCCAGTGACATCATGGACCCCAGTAGGGAAAAAGTGATTGTACCGATCGGCACCCTGCTAGATGAGCACTGGGTTTCAGTGCTTGATGAGCATAGCGTCGATCAGGTTTTGGTGCGATCCATCATTACTTGTGAAAATAGGCATGGTGTTTGTGCGGCTTGCTATGGACGTGATTTGGGGCGTGGGCACTTGGTCAACATCGGTGAGGCTGTCGGTGTTATTGCGGCGCAATCGATCGGTGAGCCTGGCACTCAGCTGACCATGCGTACTTTCCACATCGGTGGTGCGGCATCGAGATCGGCGGCAATCAGTAATGTGCAGGTAAAATCCGCCGGCACGATTCGTCTCAGTAACCTGAAATCAGTTACTAACCGGGAAGGGCATCTGGTTGCTGTATCAAGATCGGGTGAAGTTGGTGTGGTGGATGATTACGGTCGTGAAAGAGAGCGTTATAAAATTCCATATGGTGCGGTACTGTCAGTCCAGGAAGGCAGCAAAATTAACGCCGGTGATATCATCGTCACATGGGACCCCTTCACGCATCCGGTTATCACAGAAGTTGATGGTGTCGTTGAATTGGTTCATTTTGTGGATGGCGTTACCGTTCAAAAGCAATCTGATGAAGTTACAGGTTTGAGCTCATTGGTTGTAACCGATCCGAAGCAGCGCGGTAGTGCAGGTAAGGAATTGAGGCCTATGGTTAAATTGCTTGATGGCGAAAATAATCCTATTTATCTGCCGGGTACTGAAATTCCAGCGCAATATTTCTTACCGGCAGGTGCTATTGCCGGTATTAAAGATGGCGGTGAGGTAAAGGTAGGTGATGTCCTCGCCAGAATTCCACAGGAATCCAGTAAAACCAGGGATATTACCGGTGGTTTACCGCGAGTCGCTGATTTATTCGAGGCTCGTAAGACTAAGGACCCGGCCATTCTTGCTGAAACCAGTGGAACCATTTCGTTTGGTAAAGAAACGAAAGGCAAGCAGCGCGTTATCATTACTGATGCGCAGGGTGAGCAGGTCGAGACCCTGATACCAAAATGGCGGCATATAACGGTATTCGAAGGTGAATATGTTGAAAAAGGCGAAACCATTGCGGAAGGTGAGCTGACGCCGCATGATATTCTCAGGTTAAGAGGTATTGAGGAACTGGCTAATTATTTGGTCAAGGAAATACAGGATGTCTATCGTCTGCAAGGGGTGAAAATTAACGATAAGCATATTGAGGCTATCATTCGGCAGATGCTCCGGAAAGTTGAGATTACTGCTTCTGGTGACACCGGCTTCTTGAAGGGTGACCAGATAGAGCGTGCAGCAATGAGGGCCGAAAATGACAAGATGGAAGCTGAAGGAAAAATTCCGGCTAGTTATGAATCGATATTACTAGGTATCACCAAAGCATCATTGGCGACTGAATCGTTTATTTCTGCCGCGTCATTCCAGGAAACGACAAGAGTGCTCACCGATGCTGCGGTTCGTGGTTTAAGTGATGGCCTTCAAGGCTTGAAGGAGAATGTGATCGTTGGTCGGTTAATTCCAGCCGGGACAGGCTTGGCGTATCATGAAAACAGGAAAAACAGGTTCAGCCAGCATCAAGCGGTTGAACCTGAAAGCGTCCCTGTTGTTGATACGGAAGAGGCTTTGAAACAGGCCTTGAATATTTAATTAAAAATCATAAAAAATGAGCTTGACCTAATAGTTATTAGCAAGTAATATATCCTGCTAACATTAGCTAAAGCACTTTAGTCAAGTCGGAAAATATTGGCCGCCAATGATAAAGCTTGGCGGTTAAATTTTTATTGTCGACAGTTAAATTGCATATCGGAGTAAACAAAGTTATGGCCACGATTAACCAATTGGTTCGTAAGCCGCGTGCTAAAAGAGTAGAGAAAAGCAATGTTCCCGCGCTTGAGGCTTGTCCTCAGCGTAGAGGTGTATGTACTCGTGTATATACGACAACCCCTAAAAAGCCGAATTCGGCTTTACGTAAGGTTGCGAGGGTAAGGCTTACAAATGGTTCTGAAGTTAGTAGTTATATCGGTGGTGAAGGGCATAATCTTCAAGAGCACTCCGTGGTCTTGATAAGGGGTGGTCGTGTCAAGGATTTGCCAGGTGTAAGGTATCACGTCGTACGTGGTAGTTTGGATGCGTCAGGCGTTAATAATAGAAAGTGCGGTCGCTCTAAATACGGAACAAAACGGCCTAAAAGCTAAATGTTGGATGGTGAGAAATGTCTAGAAGAAGAGTAGCAACAAAAAGAGAAATTATCCCGGATCCAAGATTTAGTAGCGTAATGCTGACTAAGTTTATGAATATGATTATGGATAGCGGTAAGAAGTCAGTCGCCGAAGGAATTGTTTATGGTGCTTTGGATGTTATTGAAAACAAAGGGCATGCGGTTCCGTTAGAGGTTTTGTCTAAGGCGTTGGAGAATGTTCAGCCTAGGGTTGAGGTTAAATCTCGTCGTGTTGGAGGGGCTACTTATCAGGTTCCAGTTGAAGTCAGGCCTTCGAGGCGGATGGCTTTGGCAATGCGTTGGTTGATTGATGCTTCTCGCAAAAGAAATGAAAGAGGCATGTCTGCAAAATTAGCAGGTGAGCTGATGGATGCTTTTGAAAACAAAGGTTCGGCGGCTAAAAAGCGTGAAGATACGCATAGAATGGCAGAGGCTAATAAAGCGTTTTCTCATTATCGCTTTTAAGCTGTAAATAAAAGGCGCTATGAGTGGCTCGAAAAACACCAATAAATCGCTATCGTAATATTGGCATTATGGCCCATATTGATGCGGGCAAAACAACAACGACCGAGCGCATACTCTATTATACCGGTGTGTCCCATAAGATAGGTGAGGTTCACGACGGCGCTGCTACAATGGATTGGATGGAGCAAGAGCAGGAAAGGGGGATAACGATAACATCTGCTGCTACGACCTGTTTTTGGAGTGGCATGGAAAAACAATTCCCTCAGCATCGAATAAATATTATCGACACTCCTGGGCATGTTGATTTTACGATAGAAGTTGAGCGTTCGTTGCGTGTATTGGATGGTGCTTGTGCTGTTTTTTGTGCGGTAGGTGGTGTTGAGCCTCAGTCTGAAACGGTTTGGCGTCAGGCTAATAAATATCATGTTCCGAGGGTGGTCTTTGTCAATAAGATGGATCGTTCTGGGGCTGATTTTTTAAGGGTAATCTCGCAAATTAAATCCCGCTTAGCGGGTAATGCGATACCGATGCAGTTGCCTATAGGGTCGGAAGATACTTTTGAAGGTGTTGTCGATCTTATCAAGATGAAAGCTATATATTGGGATGATGCCAATATGGGGATGACTTTCATCGAAAAAGATATTCCTGATGATATGCGCTCTTTGTGTGAAAAATGGAGAGAAAATATCGTTGAGGCCGCTGCTGAAGCAAGCGAAGAATTTATGGAAAAATACCTGGAAGAAGGTATTTTGACAGATGAACAAATAAAGTGCGGTATCCGGATTCAGACGATCGCAAATCAACTTGTTCCTGCTTTTTGTGGATCTGCCTTTAAAAACAAGGGTGTTCAAGCTCTTTTGGATGCTGTCGTTGAATATTTGCCAGCACCTACAGATGTTGCGGCAATAGCGGGTGTGCTTGATGATGGTGAAACTGAAGCGCTACGTCCTGCTAGTGATGACGAACCATTTTCGGCGCTGGCATTTAAGATTGCAGCCGATCCTTTTGTTGGGACATTAACCTTTTTTAGGGTTTATTCGGGTGTTTTGAATTCCGGAGACAGTGTTTATAACTCCGTAAAAAGAAAAAAAGAGCGAATTGGGCGTATTGTTCAAATGCATGCCAATAGCCGTGAAGAAGTAAAAGAAGTTTATGCCGGAGATATAGCGGCAGCGATTGGTTTAAAAGATGTCACGACGGGAGATACCCTGTGTGATATTCAGTCGATTATTATGCTTGAGCGTATGGAGTTTCCTGACCCTGTCATCTCTGTGGCTGTAGAGGCTAAAACGAAAGCGGATCAGGATAAGATGAATTCAGCGTTGGCGAAATTGGCGCAAGAAGATCCGTCTTTTAGAGTTCATACCGATGAGGAATCTGGACAAGTTATTATTTCAGGGATGGGTGAGTTGCATCTTGAAATTATCGTTGACAGAATGAAGCGGGAATTTCATGTTGATGCTAATGTTGGTAATCCACAGGTTGCATATAGAGAGACAATTCGTAAATCGGTAGAGCAGGAAGGAAAGTTTATTAGGCAGTCAGGTGGTCGTGGGCAGTATGGTCATGTTTGGTTGCGGATTGAGCCGAAAGAGTCCGGTAGCGGTTATGAGTTTGTGAATGAGGTTATTGGCGGGGTCGTTCCGAAGGAATACATACCTGCAGTAGATAAGGGCGTGCAGGAGCAACTGAAAAGCGGCGTTCTTGCCGGTTTTCCTGTGTTGGATGTAAGAGTCTCTCTGTTTGATGGTTCGTATCATGATGTTGATTCGAATGAATTGGCCTTCAAAATTGCAGGTTCTATGTGCTTTAGGGAAGGGGCAAGGAATGCAGATCCTGTTTTACTTGAGCCAATAATGAAAGTCGAAGTTGTGACGCCTGAAGAATACATGGGCGATGTTGTCGGGGACATCAATAGGCGGCGAGGGATAATTCAGGGCATGGAAGATACGCCGTCAGGCAAAATAGTCAGCTGCGAAGTGCCGTTGGCGGAAATGTTTGGTTATGCAACTGATTTGCGATCTGCAACACAGGGGCGGGCTACTTACAGTATGCAGTTTGAAAAATACAATGAAGCACCTGTATATATTGCAGAAGCGATCATTAAAAAATCTTCATAAAATTGAATAAATAAAAGGTATTAACTCATGGCCAAAGAAAAATTTTCACGTAGTAAGCCGCATGTCAACGTAGGAACGATAGGTCACGTCGATCATGGCAAAACAACACTCACAGCAGCGCTGACCAAGGTGATGGCGGAACTGC
>SCST01000297.1 GCA_004299465.1 Methylovulum sp.
TTTCAGTTATGTGTTCCGCGTGGGGGAAATCGTCGATTACCAAGCCAAAGTTAGCCCGGTTAAAGTACAGTTAGGACAATTGTCCGACGGTGCTTACGAAATCCTGTCCGGGCTGACACCGGCAGATAAAATTGTCGCCAGCGGCGCGGCCTTCTTGGCAGACGGCGATAGCGTCCGGGTGGTGCGCTGATGACTATCTCGTCTTGGAGCATCCGTAATCCCATTCCGGTCGTGATGCTATTCGTCATGCTGATATTCGGCGGCTTATACAGTTTTAAGGTCTTGCAAATCCAGAATTTACCCGACCTGGAACTGCCGACGATCACCGTGACGGCGAGCTTGCCTGGTGCCTCTCCTTCCCAGTTGGAAACGGACGTGGCAAGAAAAATGGAAAATACCATCGCCACCTTGCAAGGTTTGAAACATATCACGACCAAAATTGAGGATGGCATTGTCAATATCACGGTCCAGTTCCAACTGGAAAAACCGGCGCAGGAAGCCTTGGACGACGTACGCTCGGCAGTCTCTAAAGTCCGCGCCGACATGCCCGCCGACTTGCGCGATCCGGTTGTTACCAAGCTCGACTTCGCCAGCTCTCCGGTGCTGGCTTATACCGTTGCTTCGGTGCAGCGTGACGATGAGTCCGTGTCCTGGTTTGTCGAAAACACCATTAGCAAACGCTTGCTTGCCGTGCCGGGTGTCGGCGATGTCAAGCGCGTGGGTGGGTTCAGCCGGGAAATCAGCATTGCGCTGGACCCGATCAAACTGCAATCCCTGGGCGCAACCGCCGCCGATATTTCCCGGCAGTTGTGGCTAGCGCAGCAGGAAAGTCCGGGCGGTCGGACCGATATAGGTCAAGGCGAACAGACCGTCCGTATCTTAGCCAATGCGGCTTCTGCTCAGGAGTTAGAGCGCATGGAACTGGCAATGCCCGATGGCCGCCACATCCGCCTGAATCAAGTGGCGACAGTCAGCGACACGGTGGCCGAGCAACGTTCCATAGCTTTGCTGGACGGCAAGCCCGTGGTCGGCTTTGAAGTGACCCGCAGCCGGGGCGCGAGCGAAATTGAGGTGGGCGCGGCGGTGCAAAACGAACTGGCAACATTAAAGGCCGAAAACCCGGACATAGAGCTGACCGAAGCCTTTAACTTTGTGGTGCCGGTACAGGAAGAATTCGACGGCTCCATGGCCTTGCTGTACGAAGGCGCGGTGCTTGCCGTTTTGGTGGTGTGGTTATTCCTGCGCGATTGGCGGGCGACCTTGATTTCCGCCGTGGCTTTGCCCTTATCGGCCATCCCGGCGTTTCTGGGGATGACTTATTTCGGCTACTCGCTAAATGTCATCACCTTGCTGGCCTTGTCGTTGGTGATCGGCATCCTGGTTGACGATGCCATTGTCGAGGTGGAAAACATCGTGCGCCACCAACGTCTGGGCAAATCGCCTTATCAGGCGGCGATGGACGCCGCCGACGAAATCGGTTTAGCGGTTATTGCCACTACCTTTTCCTTGGTGGCGGTGTTTTTACCGACCGCCTTCATGAGCGGTATTGCCGGACGTTTTTTTAAGCAATTCGGTTGGACGGCTTCGTTGGCAATCTTAACGTCGCTGGTCGTTGCCCGAATGTTGACCCCGATGATGTCGGCTTATCTGTTGCGGTGTCACCATAAGCCGACAACGCCGGACGGACGGCTGATGACGGGTTATCTTAAGATGGTCGCCGGGTGTCTTAGGCATCGGCTGATGACCATAGTTGGGGCCATGGCGTTCTTTATTGGCTCGTTGTTACTAATCCCGTTGTTGCCGCAAGGCTTTGTTCCGCCAGACGATATGCCGCAAACCCAAGTGTTTGTCGAACTGCCGCCGGGTGCGACCTTGGCGCAAACCCGCGCGTCCGCCGAAGCCGCCAGGGCATTGATTGCCGAAGTGCCCTATGTCAAGCGTGTTTATACCACCATCGGTAGCGGTTCCGTCGGCACCGAGGCATCTGCGATGACTGTCGGTGGTGATGTTCGCAAAGCCACGTTGACCTTGTTGCTGGCAGACCGTAAAGAGCGGGGCGTGCGTAAGCAGGTGATCGAGCAAAACATCCGCGTTGCGTTGGCAGCATTGCCGGGTGTTCGCACCAAAGTCGGGTTCGGCGGATCGGGCGAAAACTATGTGCTGGTGCTAAGCAGTGATGATCCCAAGGCATTAAATGCCGCAGCCTGGGCGGTAGAAAAAGATTTACGGACAATGCCAGGCATTGGCAACATCGAATCCAGCGCCGCTTTGGTCAGGCCGGAAATCGTAGTCCGGCCTGACTTTGCCCGCGCCGCCGACTTAGGTGTCACGTCCTCAGCTATCGCCGAAACCTTGCGTATCGCCACCGTCGGTGATTACCAAGAAGCACTGCCCAAACTCAATCTTGCCCAACGCCAAGTGCCGATTAGGGTCAAGCTGGACGAGGATAGCCGACGTAACTTAAAGTTACTGGAACGCCTCGCCGTCCCTTCAGCTAAGACAGGTACCAGCCCGGTTATGGTCAGCCAGGTCGCAAGTCTGGAGCTATCCGGCGGGCCGGCTGTAATCGATCGCTATGATCGGTCGAGAAACATCAATTTCGAAATCGAACTGGCAAGCTTGCCGCTCGGAGATGTTACAACTGCCGTGCAGCAGTTGCCCGGCATCAGGGCGCTACCGCCCGGCGTAAAGCAAATCAACATCGGCGACGCCGAAATGATGGCCGAATTGTTCGGCAGTTTCGGTCTAGCGATGCTGATCGGCATATTGTGTATTTTTATCGTGTTGGTTTTGTTATTTAAGGATTTTTTACAACCGATCACGATCCTGGTGGCATTGCCGTTATCGTTCGGCGGCGGCTTCGTCGCGCTGTTGCTGGCGCAAAAAAGCTTTTCCATGCCGTCGTTGATCGGGCTTATCATGTTGATGGGCATCGCCACCAAAAATTCGATCTTGTTGGTGGAGTACGCCATCGTGGCGAGGCGCGACCACGGCATGGGCCGGGTCGATGCCCTGCTGGACGCCTGCCGCAAACGCGCCCGGCCCATCATCATGACTACCATCGCGATGGGTGCAGGCATGTTGCCGATTGCTGTCGGCATCGGCGCGGCCGACACCTCCTTCCGCAGCCCGATGGCGGTCGCCGTTATCGGCGGCTTGGTGACGTCTACGCTACTCAGTTTATTGGTCATCCCGGTCGCTTATACTTATTTGGACGACTTCAAGCAGACTATGCACCGGCTGTGGCAACGGCTTAACAAATCCAAAAACAAATTGGCCTTATCGGGGAAATCTTATGAATTGCCTTAGGTAAAAACGGTAGCCGTTCAATCTTCACCTTTATAAAACGGCGGCAAGCTTTTATAGATAGGAGGATACTACTGTTAAAATAGGTCATCAAAACTTACTGACCTCATACCCTGCTTAAGCGCTTAGGAGACCCCCATGCAATGTAACAGATTTTTCAGTGCCGGCATCTGTTCCCTGGTATTGGTTACCATGCTGTGCTGTCCTTTCCAGGGATGGGCGGCCAATACCTGGAGCTACCACCAGGAAAATGACAGGCTGAACAATCAAACCTATAGCGTTGCGCTGTCACCGATGCCGCGCCGTGACCTGTATGACGAGCTCAAGCTGGAAATCATCTGCCGGGATAAGCATTTGCAAGTTGTCATTAATGCCGACAGCCTGATTGCATCGCAAGGCAGTCAATTTGATGTTGAATACCAAATCGACAAACTGCCGCCCATGAGCATCCAAATGCGGACTTTCCCGGATTCAAAGCGCAGGGGCTATACCAACGACGAAGCCAGGCGCCTTGTTGACGCTATGTTAACGGGTCGGGATAGCGTTTTTATCCGCGTCAAAACGATGATACGCGAAACCCTGTCCGGCGCCATTCCATTGCTGGATGCGGTCCAAGCGCTCCAGCAAGTCTTGTCTGACTGCGGCATGGCGGTACCGGCTAACACAGGTAGCGAGCCGGCCTATAGCCTGGCCGGCTTTGAGCGGGATTTTAATCAACTCACGCCGGCGCAACAGCAACAAGTGTTGGAGCGCATCAAAAAAATACTCATGGACCTGCAATAAATGCTGAGACTATTCGCTATCGACAACGGCAT
>SCST01000298.1 GCA_004299465.1 Methylovulum sp.
CCGCCCCATTGCCTATCCGCAGGAGAAAAGAAATACCGCGCCACTAGCACCACCAATAAAGCCAGAGAAATTTTCCAGGGTGCCAATGCCTGAATGCCCAGATAGACCGCCAAGGGATATAGCAGCAAGACCAAACCAAAAAGCAAGCGGAACATTAGGGGTTCATAATCCTGAATATGGATTCAACGACATCACCTACTGTCCGTGCGGTCTTAAAATCTTCAAGTTTCAATTCCCGTTGCGTGAGTTCTTTCAGTTTCACGATCATATCGACCGCATCAATGCTATCAAAATCCAGGTCTTCATACAGAAGTGCTTCTACGGTCACCTTCTCTGCATCAATTTCAAACATTTCCAACATGATTTTATGGATGGCAACCAATATTTCATCACGATCATTCATAGCGTCTCTCAGGGTCTTCTTGATTCAAACCCGTTTAGCTCCAAGTTGGTTGGCTTCAAGTCTGGAATGAATAAAAGCGGCTAAGTGGGCCACTGACGCGAATATTTCCTCGACATTATCCGTTTCCGCATCAATCCTAACATCGTATTTTTTCCTTATGGCCAAGCCCAGCTCCAAGGCATCAATTGAATCCAATTCATAACCACCTCCAAACAAAGCCTCTTGGCTATCAAAATTGGCGACACTTAAATCCTCTAAGGCCAGCGTGTCAATAATCATTTGTTTTAATTCATTTTCCAAACCGCTACTCATGCTTGCTCCGTTGTTGCGTAAAATAATCTTGTAAATAGCTATTAAAGCGGCGGACTGCAATGCTTTTTGGCGTTATCGCCCGAAAATTATCCAGAGCCATATCTTCGCCCACCGTCATTGACAAATGAAACCGCCGTTCAGGTATCTGATACCATTTTTCCGCTTTCGTTAATGTACTGGGGGAGCATTGTAGCGTAACAGGTGTAATTATAGCGTTAGCGCACAATGCAATCGTTGCCGCCCCACGCTGGAAGTTGTATTCAGTGTTTGGCACTGTCCGTGTGCTTTCGGGAAAAATAATCATGATGCCACCCGAATTTAAATGCGCCACACAACGGTCAATCATCTGCTGGGGATCTTCATTACTGATATAGCCGGCATTAATGATAGACCCTTTCATACAGGGGTTATGGCATAACTTACTTTTAACAATGCAGCTCGCATAAGGGATACGGCTGAGTAAAAATACAATGTCGATCAAAGTCGGGTGGTTAGCCAAAATTAACTGGCCTGGCCGGTTCAGCCTATCCAAGCCATTAATTTCATAAGTCATAATACCAATCCTGTTCATCAGGCCGATAAAAATATAAAAGCTGTAATGCACACACTTTTGCGCCTGTCGCCTTTTCTGAAGGGGGCTACCAGGAACGACATTAAGTATCGGAAAGACCACTACCCATAATAAAAAGCCGCCTATGCCAAAAACACTAAAACTCAGTCCCGTTGCAAATAAACGCCAGTAATAATCCAGTCGTTTTTTCATTGTTGTCGTTTCCGATCAAAGGTTTTTATTATACGGATTACCGGGTTTTTGTCGCAAATATTAATCGTCCCATAAGTTTTCAATACTTTCGCCAAGCGGTAAGGCTGGTTTTTTGCTAATTGGACAAAAAGAAATGACCGGAATAGGTAGGAATACCGATGCCTTAAGGAATCGCTGAACAAATCGCCGATTCCCAGATTGACCGATGGTTTGAATAATTACCTAAAATCTTACTTAGGAATGGGCATGAAACAACCTATGCAAACGTCCGATGTAGGTGCGAATTTACTTGTGCCTAGAGGGTGTATCCGCACGATGCGAATCTGTCGCTCCTACAGTTGTACACCGTAACTATTCAGATCTTTGCCTGAAGCGTAGGGCGTGCTGCGCGCGCCTTCTCCGGCGCGTGGGTAAACGCGTCAGTCCGTTGATGGCGCGCGCAGCACGCCCTACACTAAGGCGCTAAATAATTACCCGTTGCCGAACTTGTTTCATGCTTATTCCTTAACGAACGGCTGTCCGTACCGCTCAAAATCAGGTATTTTGTACGACAATAGTAGGAAACCGGCTGCTGTAATCCTTGGCCTTCAGCGCCAGCCTGGCAGCTGTTTTCCGGGCAATGGCTTTATAAATTTGCGCGGCGCGCCCGTCGGGGTCAGCCACCACCGTCGGCCTGCCTGAATCCGCATCCCGGCGAATAGCGATATCCAGCGGCAAAGCGCCCAAGAAATCGATTTTATTGACTTCAGCCATCGCCACACCGCCGCCGGTGCCAAAAATAGCTTCTTCATGGCCGCATTGCGAGCAGATATGCAGGCTCATATTCTCGACCACACCCAGTACCGGTACATTGACTTTTGCAAACATAGCCAAACCGCGCTGAGCATCTATCAACGCAATATCCTGCGGCGTTGTCACGATAATCGCACCGCTCACAGGAATTTGTTGCGCCAGCGTCAACTGGATATCGCCCGTACCGGGAGGCAGGTCAATAATCAAATAATCGACATCGACCCAGTTAGTGTCCCTGAGTAATTGCTGCAAGGCATTGGTTGCCATCGGACCGCGCCAAATCATCGCCTGGTCCGCCCCGACCAGGTAGCCTATCGACATGGTCTGCACACCGTAAGCCACCTTCGGCATCATCGTTTTGTTATCCACGCTTTCGGGAGAGCCGGAAAGCCCAAGCATCGTCGGAATGCTGGGACCGTAAATATCGGCATCGAGTATGCCGACAACCGCGCCTTCCGCTGCCAGCGCCAACGCCAGGTTGACCGCTGTGGTTGATTTGCCGACCCCGCCCTTGCCGGATGCAACGGCGATAATATTTTTCACATGGGCATGGGGTTTTAACGCCTGTTGTACGGCGTGAGAAATAATTTTTACCGTGATTTCGACACGGACATTATTGATGCCGGGCAGCGTTTTAAGATGCTGTTCCACCGCCGATTTCATGTCATCGACAATGCTTTTGGCGGGGTAGCCCAACTCCAGCATGACGCAGACATCGCTACCGTCAATGGCAATGGATTTAAGCGATTTTGCAGATACCAAATCGGTGCCGTGGTTAGGGTCGATAAAAGTGCTTAACAGATTTTCTATATCCGCTTTTTCGATGCTTGACATTATTATTCCTGATGAGTGAAAAAACCTTAGGGTTCGCTCAGGATATAAGGCATGCGCCGATTTTTCAATAGAATTTACCGTGAAGCCATCCCGCAGCTAAAGCATCACTCGATACGGTAAACACTACCCGCGCGCGCGTTGACTATTGCGTATTTTTTTCCAGCGCCTTAAGCGTTTCTTTGGCTTCAGCCAAGCCGTTAAAATCCACTTTCTTATCAATCGCTTTGTGCAAATACTCCTGCGCACGGCCCTTATCGCCTTGCTTGAAATAAACCATGCCCCGGTGATAATCGCTGACGGCAATATCCGGATTCAATTCAAACGCTTGCAATAGCAGTTGCCGTGATTTTTCATAGTCACCCTGTTTATAGGCAATCCAGGCCACGGTATCGAGCATGTAAGGATCCTTCATTTCGGCAAGCGGCCCGGCCAGTTTTGCTGCGCGGGCCAATGCCTCGGCACCGTTCGCGTGTTCGGCTAAATAACTCGCAAGGTTGTTCAATCTATTCAATGACTCAGGATGCTTCCTGAAGCTATCTTCATACAAGTCTATGACTTTTTGGTGCTCTCCATCCTGGTCATAAAGCGCAGCTAAATCTGCTTCCAATTCCATGGACTCGGCGGTGCTATCGATACCTTTTCTTAATATATCAATCGCATCATTTTTATGCTTTTGCAGGATATGGATTAACGCGATATTCCGATAAGGGACAGACCAGGCCGGATTAATGACTATGGCCTGCTGGTAGGCCTTTACTGCATCGCCGTATTTATTGCCGCGAGCGTATACCTCGCCCAGTAAATTGTACGCAAAAAAATTCTTGGGCTGTTTTTCGAGCACGTCATGCAATTTACTCAGCGCCTTATCGGCCTCTTTTGACATCAGGTAATTTTTCACTAACTGGCTTAGCGGTTCCACGGCATGCGGTTGTCGTTGTACCGCCTGTTCAAAGTGGAGCGTACTTTGTTCAAGCTTACCTTCGGCCCGGTACGCCAAACCGGACAGGTAATAGCCTGCCGCATCGCCGGCATGAGCTTGTTGCAGCTGCTTTGCTGTGTTTAAGGCCTTATCCCATTGCTTTTGTGTGGCATAAATCTTGAATAATGCTTCCAGGCCATTTTTGCTGTTCGGATTAAGCCTAAATAAGGTATTGAGTTGTTGCGTCGCCTGTTCTTTATCACCAGCTTGTAACAGCAGGTTAACCAGGTCCAGCCTGGCTATTTCATCCCCCGGCACGAGTCCGACAATTTGTTCGAGATTCTCGCGCGCCAATACCGTGTCTTTATTGACCAAATGCGCGGCGCCCAGCAATTTAAGCACGGCGACATTTTTCGGCTGCTCGCTAAGAACGCTACGGAAATCGGTAATAGCGTCAGGCACACGGTTTTCCGCCAAGGCTATTTCACCGCGTAAGGTCAGTGCAGCCAAATCATCGGGATTGCCGTCCAACAGTTCCTTGACCAGCGACTTCGCTTCATCGACGCGGCGGCTAGCCTTGTACAGTCGCGCCAGCTTGTTGCGCGCTTCAATCGACTGCGGCCCCTGCTTATCAAGCTCGACAATCTCTTTTAAGGTTTCCTCTACCTTATCGGCCTGCTTCTGGGCCAATTGCAAATCAGCCAATTTAAAGCGCAGCTCATATTGGCCGGCATTTTGTTCTATCATCGGAATCAATTCCGCGATAGCGATTTCCGGCGTTCTTTGCGCCGCCAGGAAGTCAACCAGCATCAATTTGGCCTGCTCATCGTCCGGCAATTCCGCGACGGCGGCGCGCAATACCGTTTCCGCCTTATCGACCTGCTTATTGTTAACCAGGAAAACCGCCCAGCGCTTGCGATGCTCCACAGACTCAGGCTCTATCTTGACTACGGCGGCCAATGTCGCCTCTGCTTTCTCCAAATCATGGTGCTGGCTATACAGCTTAGCCAGCATCAAGCGCATCGCAGTATTTTCCGCATGTTTGCCAATAGCGCCCTGTAATAACGCAATCGCTTTATCCAGCTTGCCCGTCTTGGCAGTCAACGAAGCCAATAATAAGCTTGCACCAACATCATCAGGGGTTTTCTGCAACGCGGCTTCGGCTTTAACAAATGCCGCATCGCTATTATTTTGAGCCGCCAAGACATTGCCCATCAAAACCATCGCATCGACATTTTCAGCGTCAACGGCAAGCGCTTCATCAGCCATTTTTTCTGCGGCCTCTATTTTCGACGCCAACAGGTAGATTTGCCCTAATTTTACCCGCGCCATCACATGCCTTGCATCCTGGTTGACGACTATCTGGTATTGTCTGGCGGCATCCTGTATATCGCCTAATTGGCTTAACTCTTCGGCCAGCTCGTAACGGCCCTGGATATTTTCGGGATCAACGGCAGCAGCGTTATCAAAAGCGAGCCGCGCTTTTTTGTAGTCGCCGGCTTTATATAAACGCTTGCCTTCTTCTATATAGTTGGTTTTCTGTCCATCGCAGGCAACAAGATTAGCTACCAGGCACAACAGCAGTAAGGTTCTCAAACCATTGGGGAATAACTGCATAAGTAAGTTCTCTTGATGTAGATAAGCGGGAGTTCAAAGACTATCGTTGAACGGCATGCGAGGATAACATGGACTAAGAGACGCAGAGTCGCGTCTCTGTAGCATTGATGATATTAAATCGATTGTTGAAAAGCAGCGGACGGTAAAAGCTGGATGCTTATTTTTTAGCCTCGTCCGCTTGAGAAGAGGACGTAGCACTCACTGGTTTAGATGCGCTTGGAACTGAAGATACGGCATTAGGATTGCCATGATATTTTTGCTTATTCAATTTGTCTTCGTATTCTTGAACAATGGTTTCAAACTCAACATTTTTAATCTGCAAAAAAGGCTCCGATCCAATTAAGGTATCGACAATGCCTTTGTTTTGGCAATGATGATAAGCCTCGATGATCTCTTTGGCGCCCTCGTACATCTTAACGTTTTTGCTTTCACATGCTTTCAGCTCTGATGCCGTGAGTTGTTGGTTATTCTGCAAGCCCGCATGCTCAAGCGCCAATTCATTTTTGGACTTATTCAGCGCATTGTATTTTTCAATGACTTCGCGCAGTTTAGCCGTCGTATTATCCAGCCGCACCCGAATTTCATCGGCACTCGCTTTTTGTGAGCTGAGTTCCGTGTTTAACTTTTCCTCCAGTGATACCGCCGCGTCTTTTTCCTGTTTCACCTGGCCTTTCAGTGTCTCAAGTTCCGATACCATTTTGGCGTTTTCGGTTTTAAGCAGATCACGTTCCGTCGTGATTTCCTTAACCATAGTCTGCAATTTATTAATGATTTTAGCGTTACCACCTTCCCGCGGCGCG
>SCST01000299.1 GCA_004299465.1 Methylovulum sp.
CCGACATTGAAGCCCTGCCGACCGTAACCGGAACAATAAACCGTATCCGCATGGAAACTTTAGGATAAATCATGACTACACATAAACGCTACACGGGCCTCATTGAATTTTACCGGGACCGCTTGCCCGTCAGTGCCAACACGCGCTTGATCAGCCTCGGCGAAGGTAACACACCGTTGATCCAGTTGCAGAACATCCCCCGGCTGATCGGCAAGGATGTCGATATTTACGTAAAATTCGAAGGTTTGAACCCGACCGGCTCGTTTAAGGACCGCGGCATGACGATGGCCGTCACCAAAGCCGTCGAAGCCGGCAGCCAGGCCATCATCTGCGCCTCCACCGGCAACACCTCCGCCGCCGCCGCGGCTTATGCGGTGCGCGCCGGCATCAAGGCCTTTGTGTTGATCCCCGAAGGCAAAATTGCGCTGGGCAAATTGGCGCAAACCTTGATGTACGATGCCAAAATTATCCAGATCAACGGCAATTTCGACAGAGGCATGGCGCTCGTTAAAGAAGTCGCCGAGCTCGCGCCGGTCACTATCGTCAATTCTATCAACCCGTTCAGGATCGAAGGCCAAAAAACCGCCGCGTTTGAAATCGTTGACGAATTGGGCGACGCACCGGACTATCACTGCCTGCCTGTCGGAAATGCCGGCAATATCACCGCGTACTGGAAAGGTTATAAGGAATACTCGACCGATACCGAAACGCATAAAGCTGTCACCGGCAAACGCCCGGTCATGTGCGGCTACCAGGCCGCCGGCGCCGCGCCGTTTGTAGCCGGAAAAATGATAGACAACCCGGAAACCGTCGCGACCGCAATACGCATCGGCCACCCGCAATCCTGGGATTTGGCCTGGAATGTCCAAAAGGAATCCGGCGGCTGGTTCGATAAGTTCACCGATGAGCAGATCCTCGCCGCGCAAAAAATGCTGTCGCAATACGAAGGCGTGTTTTGCGAACCGGCCTCGGCAACGTCATTGGCCGGCGCGCTGCATGACATCGGTACCGGCAAAATCCCGGAAGGCAGCCGGATAGTCTGTACCTTGACGGGTAACGGTATCAAAGACCCTGATATTGCGATGCTGCAATGCAGCGACGCTAAACCGGTAACCATCGATGCCAGCCTCGATGCGGTCAAGAAAGCGATTTTAGACAGTTTGTAAGCTTTTACCCATTATTACCGCATCAATCAAAGGTGTTTTTAAGACACGGGAACGGTTAAAAAGCCGCTCCCGCGATAACACAGGCACAATGCCGTTAAAAAAAGACCACTCACCTGAGTCGTTTCAAAATAATCCATTATGAGCAATAAAAATACCGGATATGCCATTTTAAACGGTGACGCCGCGGGATTAGCCTGTAAAACGGTGCTGGTGCTGGGCATAGGACGGGGCGGCACATCAATGGCTGCGGGAACGCTGTCGAAACTCGGCGTTTACATGGGAGAACAACTGTCTTCACGCTACCAGGATAGCGCGCTACTCGATTGCATTAACCGGAACGACAAAAAACAGGCGAAAAAAATAATCCGCGAGCGTAACGGGAAATACCCGCTCTGGGGCATAAAAAAACTGCAATTGTGGCGTTGGGACAATCTGTTCCGCGAACCTGTTTATGTCGTGATATTCCGGGACTTGTTCGCTACCGCAAACCGGCGCGTGACGCTTTTCAACATCTCGTTATTGTCTGAGATGTTCAAGATTCTCGGCCTTAATTTTTTGCTGCTGGTATTTTTACGGCTGTCCAGGCGCCCGGTATTGATAGCCTCTTATGAAAAAGCCCTGCTCTATCCCGACGAGTTTGTAACAGGCCTTTCGTTATTTCTCGGCATCGATGACCCCGATAAACATACAGAGGCCGTACGCTTCATCAACCCGTCACCGACGGAATACACCAGCTCGCCGGTAAACTACAGGTTGATCAGGGAAAGCAGGGAATGCCTGGGTTATATCGACCGGATCGAAGCCGGCAGGATAACAGGCTGGGCTTTGTCAACGTCGAATCCGAATTCGGTAGTTCTGGAACTGCTGATTAACGGCAGCCTTAAGCAAACCGTCACGGCCGACCTGCCCCGGCCCGATGTCGCCGGCGAAGATGCGCGTTTCCACGAAAAATGCGGCTTTCAATTCATCTTGCCTGATGCGTTATTAAAACACGGCGATCATATCGATGTCCGTTTTGCAGCTACGGCGGATGCGTTGATCAATTCGCCGCAAAAATTTGTATAAGCAATTAACTATATCCGTTCAATCGACGAACGGCTTGAAACTTTATCTTTTGACTTCCTGAATCCACATGCGTACCACTCAATTTCCTCTCAACACCGTAAAAGAAACGCCTGCCGACGCTGAAATCGCCAGCCACCAACTGATGATACGCGCAGGGTTGATCCGCAAGCTCGCCTCAGGACTCTACACTTGGCTGCCGCTGGGCCTTAGGGTATTGCGCAAAGTTGAAAAGATCACGCGCGAAGAAATGGAAAAAGCAGGCGCGTTGGAAGTGTTAATGCCCGCGCTGCAACCCGCCGAACTATGGCAGGAAACCGGGCGCTGGCAACATTACGGCCCGGAGCTGGCGCGCCTGAAAGACCGCCATGACCGCGATTTTTGCCTGGGACCCACGCATGAAGAAATCATTACCGACCTGGCGCGTAATGAGCTGAAAAGCTACAAGCAATTGCCGATCACTTATTACCAGATACAAACCAAATTCCGCGATGAAATCCGTCCGCGTTTCGGCGTGATGCGTTGCCGCGAATTCATCATGAAAGATGCGTATTCCTTCCATTTGGACCAGGCATCGCTACAGGAAACCTACGCTGTCATGTACCAGGCGTACACCCATATATTCAACCACCTGGGGCTAAAATTCCGCGCCGTTATCGCCGATTCAGGTTCTATCGGCGGCGCCGTATCGCATGAATTCCATGTATTGGCCGACTCCGGCGAAGATGCGATTGCGTTCTCAACCGGCAGCGATTACGCGGCTAATGTTGAAAGCGCAGCCGCTTTGGTCCCGGAACAAGCGCTTGCCGAACCTTGCGAAGCCTTTATCAAAGTCGCAACGCCGACGCAAAAAACCATCGCTGAAATCTGTGAATTCCTGGACGTACCGCCGCAAAAAGTCCTTAAAACGCTGGCTGTCATGAAGAAGACGCTGAATGACGCCGGGGAAGAAAGCGAGGAATTTTATGACCTGTTCTTGCGCGGCGACCACGAACTGAATGAAATAAAAGCCCGTAAACTGCTCGGCGAGTTCCGCTTTGCAAGCGACGATGAAATCGAGGCCCACCACGGTTGCCGCCCAGGGTTTATCGGCCCCAAGCTCGACGCCGATCACGGCGTTATCTTCGATAATGCCGTCAAGTATTTAAGCGACTTTGTCTGCGGTGCGAACGAAGCCGGCTTTCATTTACGCGGCTGTAACTGGACGGCGGACAATAAAACCCAGGCATTTTACGAAAAAGCCCTGGCTGCCGGCGCCTTCCACGACATCCGTAACGTCGTCGCAGGCGACCCCAGCCCGGACGGCAAAGGCGAAATCACGCTGGCGCGCGGCATTGAAGTCGGCCACATCTTCCAGCTCGGCAGCAAATACAGCGCCGCGATGAAAGCCGGCATCATCAACGAGGAAGGCAAAAACCAGATCATGATCATGGGTTGTTACGGCATCGGCATCTCCCGCGTGGTTGCCGCCGCGATCGAACAAAACCATGACGAGCGCGGCATCATCTGGCCGGCCAAGCTCGCGCCGTTCCAGGTTGCGCTGTGCCCGATGAACATGCACAAGTCGGAGCGCCTGAAAACCGCCGCCGAACAACTGTACCGAGACTTGTTGGCGGCGGGTATCGATGTGCTGTTTGACGACCGCAAAGTCCGCGCCGGTTTCATGTTCTCGGATATGGAACTCATCGGCATCCCGCACTGCATCATCCTAGGCGAACGCGGCCTTGATGCCGGTACCGTTGAATACAAGGCCAGGACCAGTAAAGACAATATCGAAATTGCCCTTGCCGAAATCATTAATTTCCTAAATGAAAAACTGGCTTGATGAAGGTAATGGAGTCCAGAATATTGGCAGCTATATCAACGCGGCGAACTTTGTAACTAACTCAGTGTTCCATTGCCTTTTCTGGCTGAGTAGTTACACAGGATGCTGAAAAAGCCAGGTATAACTTAGGCCTTGGTGCGGGTAATTTTCAAAACGATGGATAATTCTTTCAAGTGTCGCATGATCTTGGCAAGATGCACGCGGTCTTTAACGGTCAGCGTAATCAGGTCGATGCAAACCCGTTCATCCTGGTCGACGACGTGGACGTTTTCAATATTTGAATCGGATTCGGAAATAGTCGATGCAACCGTTGCTAGCGCACCACGCTGGTTCAGTATCTCCAACCTGAGTTCGGCGGGGAAATCGCCGACTATATCCTGGCTCCACTCAACATCCAGCCAACTCGTATGCTTGTTCCTGAGAACCGTGCGATTTCGGCATTCATGATGATGAACGACGATGCCTTTGCCGGGGTTGAAAAAACCGATAATGGCATCGCCCGGAATCGGCCGGCAGCACTTTGCCAGCGTCACGACCATGCCTTCCGTACCTTTTATGACCAGCGGCGTTTTCTGGATCTGCTCGGTGTTATCCAGCTTGATATTGGCGTTGATGTCATCCTGGGTGACCTGTTTCGCTACCAGGAACGGCATTTTATTACCCAAGCCGATATTTTCAAGCAAGGCGTCCAATGACGGCATATCCATGAGTTTAAGCAAGGCCTTAAGACGCCCCTGATCGAGGTTATCCAACTGCACATTCATTAATTGCAGTTCTTTTTCCAGCAAGCGACGGCCCAGGCTGATGGCTTCCTGCTGTTTGAAGTGTTTCAGGTAATTACGGATACTGGAGCGAGCTTTGGCCGTGATAACATGATTCAGCCACAACGGGTTCGGCCTTGCCCACACGGCGGTAATCACTTCCACCGTCATACCGTTTTCCAGTTTGGTTTGCAGCGGCACAAGCTGTTTGTCAATCCTGGCCGATACACAGGCATTACCGATGTCGGTATGCACCGCGTAGGCAAAATCGACAATCGTTGCGCCGCGCGGTAATTTGATAATGCCGCCTTTGGGCGTGAATACAAAAACTTCCTGCGGAAACAAGTCAACTTTCAGGTTATCGATAAATTCCAGTGAATCGCCTGCCGATTTCTGGATTTCCAGCAGGTCTCTCAGCCATTCATTGGCGCGCGCCTTGAATTTTTCCGTCTTGTCGTCTTCCGATTTATAAAGCCAATGTGCGGCAATGCCGGATTCCGCCATGCGGTGCATATCGTGGGTCCTGATCTGTATTTCAAGATTCAGGCCATGCGGGCCGATCAGGATGGTATGTAATGACTGGTAGCCGTTAGCCTTGGGCAAGGCGATATAATCCTTAAACCGGCCCGGCACGGGCTTGTAGAGATTATGGACGATGCCTAATATCCGGTAGCAGGTATCGACATTGTCGCAGAAAATCCTGAAGGCATAGACGTCGAAGACAGCGGCCAAGGATATTTTTTTGCTGTGCATCTTCTGGTAAATGCTCCAGAGATGCTTCTGCCGCCCGGAAACCTGGCAGGACAAGCCCGCCTCCGCCAGGCGGTTTTTAATGGCGCTTTCAATAGTACCGACGACTTCGCCGCGATTGCCGCGTTTCTTTTTAACCGCTTCTTTTAAAACCGCATAGCGCGTTGGATACATCGCTTCAAAACTGAGGGTTTCGAGCTTGTGCCGTATCGTATTCATGCCTAAGCGATTGGCAATCGGCGCATAAATATCCAGGGTTTCGCGGGCGATACGGCGCTTTTTTTCCGGCGGCATCACGCCTAAGGTCTGCATATTGTGCAGGCGGTCGGCGAGCTTGACCATGATGACCCGTAAATCCTTACCCATCGCCAGGAACATTTTCCGTACGTTTTCCGCCTGGGCTTCGGCATGCGATTTACTGTCAATTTTGCTCAGCTTGGTGACGCCGTCGACAAGTTCGGCGACTTCCGTGCTGAATTTTTCCGCCAGTTCCTTTTTGCTGACAGCGGTGTCTTCGATGACATCATGCAGAATAGCCGCCATGATGCCGTTGGCATCCATGCGCATTTCCGCAAGGCTGATCGCAACGGCAATGGGATGGCAAATATAGGCTTCGCCGGTTTTACGAACCTGCCCGGCATGGGCGATCGCGCCGAACTCATAGGCGCGGACGCAATCATCGACCTGGCTTGGCTCCAGGTAGCCGGACAAGGTTTCGCGCAAGCGCCGGACCAGTTTGTCCTGCGGGCGATCGAGCTCAACATTGGGCGGCGTCTGCAACATAATGTTAAAAATCAGAACATCGGCGTGTAATCATGCGTTTCGCCGGCACGATGCAGCAGGTTGATGTTTTCTGTAGTCACATGCCCTGCCGCAATTTCACGCAAGGCAAGAACGGTGTCTTTGTCTTTACCGCGGGGAAGAAACTCGGTCGCCCCGTGGCTCAATTGACGCGCCCTGGTACTGGCCAATAACACCAGTTTGAAACGGTTTTCTACATGTTCTAAACAATCTTCTATAGTAACTCTAGCCATCGTGTAACCTACTTCTTTAATCCGGTAATAAATAAAATGGCGGGCAAAAAAACATTGCCCGCCCTAGTCTTGATGTAAACAATTACTGTCTTGATTTTAAAACGGCAACCGCAGGCAATTCCTTGCCTTCAAGAAACTCAAGGAATGCCCCGCCGCCGGTAGACGTATAAGAGACATCGTCGTTAATGCCATATTTGTCGATCGCCGCCAAAGTGTCGCCGCCGCCTGCAATCGAAAATGCGCTGCTTTCCGCAATCGCTTTAGCCAGGACTTGTGTGCCGTGGCTGAACTGTTCGATTTCAAAGACGCCTACCGGGCCGTTCCAGACGATAGTGCCGGCCGATTTTAATAATTCGGCATATTGTTTTGCCGTTTCAGGCCCTATATCCAACACCAGGTCATCTTCCGCAATATCCGCAACCCATTTGACGGTAGCGACCGCCGTATCCGAAAACTCTTTCGCACAGACGACATCGACAGGAATCGGAATCTCTGAACCCGCTTGTTTGGCGGCAGCAATCAAGCGTTGCGCTTCTTCGATCAGGTCGGGTTCATACAATGATTTGCCTACGGAAAAACCGGCTGCGGCAATAAAGGTGTTGGCAATACCGCCACCGACGATGAGCTGATCGACTTTTTCCGACAGCGATTTCAACACCGTTAATTTGGTCGATACCTTGGAACCGCCGACAATGGCAACCAGTGGTTTAACAGGCGTTTCCAGCGCTTTACCCAATGCATCCAATTCGCTGGCCAATAACGGACCGGCGCAAACAAGCGGCGCGAATTTAGCCACACTGTGTGTAGAAGCCTGGGCCCTATGGGCGGTGCCGAAGGCATCCATGACAAAAATATCGCACAACGCGGCCATTTTTTGCCCTAACTCATCGCTATTGCTCTCTTCACCGACGTTAAAACGCACGTTTTCGCACAACACGACTTCGCCCGGCGCAACATCAAGCCCGTTCAGCCAGTCTTTTTCCAGGCGAACCGGTTTGCCAAGCAGCTTAGCCAAGCGTTCGGCGACGGGTTTTAACGATGACGCTTCGTCGTATACGCCTTCCTCGGGACGGCCCAAATGCGATAACAAAATCACCGCAGCACCCGCCGCCAAGGCTTTTT
>SCST01000300.1 GCA_004299465.1 Methylovulum sp.
GGGTGGCAGATTAGTCAGGTTTTGTCCGCCAAGAATCGGCAGTTTTCGGCAATCGCCCAAAATCATCAATCAGGCTTACTTGATTTTCGTCGATGTTTCCCCACCGCCAAAGCACCAAGTTTTGATTTTCTGACGTGCAGCCAGGGGCAGCTACGAACTAAAACACCAGCCCAATCAAATTCCAGCAGCCTGTCTGCCAGTAACCAAGTGGGGGGGCTGGTTTTGGCTGGCCAAATATTCCCATCCACAAGCCAAGTCGTCTGCGGAGAAATCTAACGCCTGCAAGGTAGGGTTGTCATTCAAATCAACAATTTTGGCTTTGCTGACTTGGTAAGCAACGAGGGTCATCGGTTGGGGTTTGAAAGGAAAACCTTGCTGGGCTTCCATCCAAGCGCGTGACCAAGTGACTTTGGCCCGCTCCACACTGGCCGAATGGGTGGGTCGTGTCGGTGCCGCACTACAGCCGTTAGTGGATCGGCTTGTTTGGCATCTCTTGCAAGGCAATATGCTTCACGCTGATGAGACGCCGGCGCCACAACTCGACCCCGGCAGTGGTAAAACCAAGAAAGCATACCTGTGGGCCTACCGCAGCAACGACCTGCAAGCCGGACCGCGCATCATCGTCTTTGACTACCAACCGGGGCGCAGCGGTAGTCATGCCCGTGGCTTTTTGGGCGACTGGCGTGGGCATTTGCTGGTCGATGACTACGCGGGCTATAAAGCGCTGTTTACCCCTGATGGCAAACAAGACGCCTGCGTCGAGTTAGGTTGCCTGGCTCATGCGCGGCGCAAATTCTTCGACTTATACAAAGCCAACCAAAGTCCAATGGCGCTGGAAGTGTTAAACCGCATTGCCATTTTGTACGCGATTGAAGCTGAAGGCAAAGACATGGGCATTGAAGAACGACAACGCTTGCGGTCCGAGAAAAGCTTGCCCGCATTAAAGACTTTGCATACCTGGTTACTTGGCACCCGCAGTCAGACGGCTAACGGTGGCAGCGCCGCCAAAGCCTTGGATTACAGCCTCAAGCGTTGGTCGTCCTTAAGCCGCTACGCCGAGACTGGCTATCTGCCGATCGACAACAACCCCGTCGAAAACTGCATTCGCCCGATTGCCTTAGGCAAAAAGAACTGGCTGTTTGTCGGCTCAGAGCGTGCCGGTCGACGAGCTGCTGCCATTCAAACCTTACTGGGCACCGCCAAACTCAACGGCTTGAACTCGGCAGAGTGGTTAAAAGACACGTTGGAAAAATTGCCCACCTGGCCGAATAGCCGCATCGATAAACTGCTGCCCTTGGCACCGGAGGTGATTGAAGCGTTTAAACGAAATAGACCTGAGCCCGCAAAGTGGTAGGGTTAGGCGCATACGTTTCTCCTTATTAAAAAACAGAGGACGCCATGCCCCAATGGGGAGCGTCCCCAGTGGGTAAAACCGCAACAGCACTGGCTGCGCGGCGGGTTAAACAAGGCTTAGTTGCCTTCAGATCATCGGGCTTAACGCACCCGACACGTCGATGGAAACCATCCACGCCGCCTGCAAGCGGAACGCCGACCAAGGTCGGATCAAACCGTCCCGAAAGGCGGCATGACGTGTTAGGAACCCAGTGATAGGCGAAACAGATCACTGAAAAAGGTTGCCGATTATAAAAACTAGATTTCAGCGTAATCGCTGGACATTGAAACGGAAAACACGGGATCAGGCTCTGCAAAAAACCGCCCCATCGCCCATCTTTTGCAACTCGGTTAAGAAAAATGCCACTTACCATCGGGCGTGAACCACCAACCTCCCAAGGAACACGCATGGCAGACAATACAGCACCCGAAAAAACCACCCGCCCGGCGATCAGCCGCCCGGTTTTTGAACGCAGCATCAAGATCCACAGCGAACAGGCGATCCGGGTGATCCGCCGCAGCTATGGCCGCCTGATCCGCTCGCTGTACGCGATTGATGTCATCTTGCGGATCGTCGGACAAGAGCAGGCGATTGACGACATCGAAGCGGTGGTCAGTAAAATGATTGGCGACTGTGCTTTACAGCTTCAGCAGGAAAAGGCTAGGCTCGATAAGCTGTGCGCCGATAACGGCATTGCCGAACCGCCGAACTATACCAATCCGACGGATTTCAAAGCCAAAATCACCTCACCGCAGATTGCCCAGTTTGTCGAACTGATCAAATTACTGGACCAGTTGATGATTGCCATGGACACCCTGTGGCTGTGCCAAATCTTAACCAGCAAGCAATGTTCAACAGCAAGGTACCAGTGGCAACAGCGGTTGCATCGGCTGGCACGGCGTATTGTGACGATAGAGCAACGGGCACATCAGGCGGCTTATGCGCAGGGACGTGGGGAGGAAGTGCGTGTGGCTAGGGAAGAGTCGGGGTTGTTGGCTGAGCCTGAGGAATTGTCTGAAAACGACAAAGAGCCGACATTCCGCACCCCATATCTAGTTAAAAATAATTTAAACTGCGCAAAACAACTCTGTAGCTTCGGTGATAAACAATGAACGTAGATTCGACTTACAGCAGTTACAACTTGGATCAT
>SCST01000819.1 GCA_004299465.1 Methylovulum sp.
GGCGCTACCGGGCCGGCAGGGCCTACAGGCGCTACCGGAGCAACTGGGGCCACCGGACCGGCAGGGCCGAATGTCAGCAGTGTCCTGACCGGCGGGACAAGGGGGAACCCTTTTAATGGCCCCTTGACGTATATGGGTCCTGGTCTTGGGGGGGGAGATTTAGCGTCAGCGGGGAAAGCCGAGGTCCCTATGCCTTTGGGCACTGCACGTGTCCTCCGTGTGAAGCTGGTAACTGCCCCTGGGGCCGGTGCGTCGCGCAAGTTCACCGTCTTGAGGGGGGGGGCGGCTAGCCCGCTCACCTGCACGATCGCTGGTACTGCCACTACATGTGTGGTTAGCACAGCAGAGTCCCAGGCATTTAGCGATGGCGATGGGCTGGCGATAGAACACTCAGCCTCTACTGTTGTTGCGCCTACCGCGTCAGAAGGATCCTGGTCCCTGCTGTATGCGATGCCATAACCGTCTATGGACACTCAACCCCCCTGGTCAGACGACCAGGGGGGTTCTTTTTTTAGTGCCGGTGTCTGATCGTCCGCTTTCGCTTTGGTCCCGCCCGGTGGCGGTCTGTCTGGCAATCGTGGGGCTGGCCGGACTCCTGTACGCCGGCTCGCTTCTCAACGGCTTTGTCTTCGACGACCATCCCCTGGTTGAGTCCAATCCCCAGTTTCGTTCAATCGAGGGGCTCACGCAGTTATTCAGGTCCGGCGGGTGGCTTTCGTATCGCCCGCTGCGCACCGCCTCGTACGCAATCGACTATGCCCTGTTCGGGCTCAACCCGTCGGGTTTCCGGGCGTTCAACATCCTCTATCATGCCCTGAACGGGGTCCTGGTCTTCACCGTGCTGCGGACCATCCTGGGGGTCACACGGCCCGCCCTCCTCGCGGCGCTCCTCTTTATCGTCCACCCTGTCCAGACCGAGGCCGTCGCCTACATATCCGGCCGGCGGGATGTCCTCTTCACCCTCTTCTACCTGATGGGGTTCTATGGATTCGTCCGATACCGGGCGACCGGCAGGGTGCGGTTCCTGTGCCTGACCGGGATCTCGTACTATCTCGCCCTCCTCTCGAAGGAGATGGCGATCACCCTCCCACTCCTCTGTCTCGGGTACGATCTGGTCCGTTCCATACCCAAGACCGATGGCGGAGAGGGAGGATGGAGTTCGTGGATGGCCCTGAGGGAGGCGGGGCTGCGGCTCTGGCGGGATTACAGGCGACTCTATCTGGCGATCGGGGCGATCTTTTCAGCGGCGGCCTACTACTTCGTTGTGCTCTTCCGTGTCACGCAACGGTTTGACCTGTGGGGCGACGGACTCTGGCCGACAGTGCTCACCAGCGTCACGATCATGGGCCGCTACCTGACACTGCTGCTCTGGCCCGTGACCCTCAACGCCGATTACTCCTTCAACGCCTTTCCGGTGTCTAGTACCCTCTTGGACAGCCGGGTCCTGATGGCAATCGCAATGGTAGGCGGGGGTTGGTGGGCGATCTGGAGGAACTTGGCAAACCACCGGTGGGCGGCATTCGGGGGTCTCTGGTTCTTTGTGACACTGCTGCCGGTCGCCCAGATCATCCCCCATGCTTGGATCGTGGCCGAGCACTATCTGTACCTACCGTCAATCGGCTTCTGTCTGGCAGCCGCCATGCTGGTAGAAGGGCTGCTTGAGCGTGTACGACAGCAGCGCCAGGCTGTCGCGGCTGTCTTCGCGCTCGTAGTGTTTCTGCTCGGATTCAGGACGGTCATCCGGAACCGCGATTGGAAGGATGATCTGACACTCTGGACCAAGACGGTCCAGACCGCCCCGGCATCGGCGAGGGCGCGCCGAAACCTGGGCCGGCTGTATATGATCCGAGGGCGTCGCCAAGAGGCCGCCCAGGAGTTCAAAGCGGCCCTCCGGATCGCGCCGAACGATGCGGGCACCTGGAATAACCTGGGTGTGATGTTACTTGATCTGGGGAACTTGGACGGAGCGGAGCAAGCCTTCACCGGGGCGCTTCGCCTGAATACCCTGCCGCTTGATGTCAGGATCAACCTGGGACTCGTCTCTCTCAGGCGCGGGCAGGTGAAACAGGCCGAGCAGTACTTCCTCGCAGCCCTGGCGTCGGTGCAACTGGCGCCGTCGCAGCGGGCGCAGGCGCTGAATAACCTGGGAATGGTGCGCGCCACTCAGGGGCGGCCGGCTGAGGCCGAGCAGGCATTCAAAGAGGCGGTCACGCTTGAGCCCGGCTACGCCGATGCCAGGCAAAACCTGGGATTGGCCTATCTCGAGAAAGGGCAGATGCAAGCGGGGATCGCGGAGTTGGAGGAGGCAGTCCGGTACAAGAGCACAGACCCGACGCTTCATCACCTGCTTGGGGAAGCCTATCATATGCAGGGGCAGCAGGATCAGGCCGTGGCCTCCCTGAGGAGGGCGCTGAGCCTAAAGGGCGACCTGACGGAGGTGCGGAAGTTGCTGGATTCGATTCTCCACTCTTCCCCGATGCCTCCATGAAATCGACCTTACTGTTGACGGCATAACGGAGGTCACGGTATCTGCCGATGTGAGCGGTATGGCGACCGGCAATCCTGCGACAGGTAATGTACCGGCGCAACCAGTCACGTTCGGCTTTGAGTACAGGCCATAAGGCTGCTAAAACCTCTAGGTATGTTGAGAGCCCCCCGGCGACTATCACCGGGGGTTTATTTATCACGGAGACGGTGTAGATGGCGGACGGTACTAAGCTTCCACCCTGGGTCAGATCCTGCTCGCGGCTGTCCTGGTCGCCCTGGTCGGAGGGGCCTTCTGGCTCAAGCGCAGGC
>SCST01000301.1 GCA_004299465.1 Methylovulum sp.
GGAGGCGGTTCCGCTACAGGCGCTCCGGGGACTTCAGCATCGACAGGAGGATGCGGCGGCGCATTGCTTCTTTTCTGCGGTAACTGCTTCAGTTTCGGTTTTCTCAACAATAATTCCTTCCGGCTGTCATCTTGCATCAATATGACCCTGTCTTTCTGGATTTCGCCGAGTTTCCAGCCGTCAAGGTCGTCGCCTTGCTTTATCTTGCGGTAATTGTCTTTAGGTACTTTTGATGCTCGGGTAAATAGTGCCGAAAGTCCTTTAGACGCCGTATAAACGCCGTTTAACTGCCAGTCGAACTTGATGGCGACGGCATTGGCCTGGGCCTGTCCGGCACTGGCTTCGGGCACCGGTTTCCTGCCTTCAATGAATAAAGGCCTCGCCACCATGTCCTCATAACTTTCCTCGGTCCGTTGCGTAAGGTCTATACTCGGCATCTCATCCTTAGGCGCATTTTTCTCAAGCGGTAAATTTGAGCTTAACAGCTGCTTTTGCGTCTGTTTCGCATAGAACAATTCACCGATAAGAATCAACAGCAACACCCCGCACACCGCGCCTAATACAGTCACCAGCTTATTATTCATTCGGCTATTATTCATTCGGAGGTTTTCTCATGCTGGTTTTCTCATGCCGGTTTTCTCATAAAACTAACGGCCTGAAAATTAACATTCAAATCATTACTGGGTTCGATTTTATGCGTCGTCATATTACGCTTGCCGCGCATCGGCCTGATGTCTATCTGGTCGATAATAATCAGCGGCGTAGACGTTTCTATCTTGTACAGCACCGCTCTCAGGACTTCGCTGTTGCCGGTCATCCTGACCCTGACCGTTATCCGGCTAAAGCCGTCTTTAACGCTGACCGGGATAGCCTGCGTGCTGCTTAATTGCCCGCCGGCGTCAACAATGGTTTTTTTTATAAAATTCTGCATATCGGCAGACGCCAAGGCATCGGTTTCCTGGCTGTTAAAATAACCTTGCTCGTCATGCTGGCCCTTGATGTTATCGATGCCGGCAATAACCGAATCTTTCTTTGCCAAAATCCGTTCATATTGCTGCAGCCTGAATACCAGCGTGTTTTTGGCCTCGTTCAGCGCCAGGCCTTTAGATACTACCGGTGCAACGAGCAGCATGCCGGCGACCAGCAAGACAATAATCAACAGCCCTACGGCAAGCCAGCGCTGCGTCTGGAATTTAGGGATTTCCATTGCCGGCTCCTTTTTTTACGGTATCAACGGTAATCTGGAAACGCTCCAGTTTACTGATATTGTTTTGCGTGACCGGCGAAACAAAGCGAGCCTTGATAAATAATTCGGAATCCTCGAGGATGCCTATCAGCGTCGATGCCGCAGGCGATTCGCCTTGTATTTGCAAATGGTTTTCCGAATATTGCAAATAAGCCAGCCAAGTATCATTTTTTATAATCGTACTTAAGGTATTCAATAGTTCGACCACCATAGGCGTCGCATTCTTTTCATCAATCAACTTCTGGGTTTCATCGATCACGGTATCGATTTCCGACTGTAAGGCCTTAATTTTTTTAGCGTCTTTTTCTATTATCTTGATCTTGTCTTCCAAGGCCTTAACGGTCTGGTATTCAAACCAAACGGGCGCCACCAGCGTTGCGGCGGCTAATAAAACAACCGACGCCATCAACGCGGCATGAATTAATCGCGGTGCTTTCGCCGTTTTCTGCCTTAGCCATTCAGGCAGCAAATTATAAGCGTCGTCGAGTTGGTCAAGATGGTTAGCGGCGCCCTGGTAATCGGCAAACAACGGC